>WHST01000006.1 GCA_009379955.1 Streptosporangiales bacterium
ACCCGCGAAGTGCCTTTCTCCAAGAGCAACAGGACCGTCGACAAGTCCCAGTTTCCCTTGCAGACAAGGCACTTTCGCATCACCACACCCCGTGTCGCCCCACCAGGTGTGAAAGACCGAGGTTAACGTGATCAACGTGGCGGCCCTGCCGTGGCACGTGGCTCGGTGTACGGCGCCAGTCGGCCGGAGCGGCCCAGGGCGCCGACGATCTCACGGGCGACGTCCTGCGCGGTGAGGCCGATCTCGGCGAGTACCTCGGCACGCTTCGCGTGGTCGAGGAAGCGTGGCGGGATGCCGAATGCGCGGACGGGCACCTCGATGCCCGCGTCGCCGATCGCCTGGCCGAGCGTGGCGCCGACGCCGCCGGTGCGGCCGTTGTCCTCGAGCACCGCGACGAGGCCGTAGCCGCCGGCCATCTCGACGAGTGCGGGGTCGACCGGCTTGACCCAGCGCGGGTCGACCACGGTGACGCCGAGTCCCTGCGCCGCCAGGCGCTCCGCGGCGTCCATCGCCGTGGCCGCCATCGCGCCGACGGCGACGAGCAGCACGTCGCGGTCGCCGTCACGGTGCAGCACGTCGGTCTCGCCCACCCGCTCGATCGCGTCGAGGTCGCCGCCGATGGCGGCCTTGGGGAAGCGGACGACGGTCGGCCCGTCGGAGACGCCGACGGCCTCGCGGAACAGGTCACGGACACGGATGCCGTCGCGCGGAGCGGCGATGCGCAGGCCGGGCACGACCTGGAGCACCGACAGGTCCCACATGCCGTTGTGGCTGGCACCGTCCTCGCCCGTGACGCCCGCCCGGTCGAGCACGAACGTGACGGGCAGCCGGTGCAGGGCGACGTCCATCAGCACCTGGTCGAACGCCCGGTTGAGGAACGTGGCATAGATCGCGACCACCGGGTGCAGTCCGCCCATGGCGAGCCCGGCCGCCTTGGTGACCGCGTGCTGCTCGGCGATGCCGACGTCGTAGACGCGGTCGGGATGCCGCTCGGCCAGTGCCGCCAGCCCGGTCGAGTGAAGCATGGCCGCGGTGACGCCGACGACGTCCGCACGTTCGTCGGCCACGGCGACGAGCTCCTCGCCGAACACGTCGGTCCAGGTCTTCGGCTGGTCGGTCTTGCGGATCTGGTGCAGGCAGTCCTGCTCGTCCTCCTCGGCGATGGCGTAGCCGCGCCCCTTCTGCGTGACGCAGTGGACGATGACGGGTCCGCCGAACCTGCGCGCCTTGCGCAGCGCCGACTCGACCGCCGCCACGTCGTGCCCGTCGACCGGTCCGACGTACTTCAGCCCGAGGTCCTCGAAGAGGCCCTGCGGGCTCACGGCGTCCTTGAGTCCGCGTTTGATGCCGTGCAGTGCGTCGTACAGCGCTGAACCCACCAGCGGGGTGCGTTCGAGCGTGTCCTTGATGAGCGCCAGCATCTGCTCGTACTTCGGGTTGGTGCGCAGTCCGGCGAGGTACTCCGCGAACCCGCCGTGCGTCGGCTCGTACGAGCGCCCGTTGTCGTTGACGACGATGACGATCCTGCGGTCCTTCTCCGCCGCGATGTTGTTGAGGGCCTCCCACGACATGCCGCCGGTGAGCGCGCCGTCGCCGACGACCACCGCGACGTCGCGGTCCTCCCCACGTAGCGCGTAGGCCGCGGCCAGCCCGTCGGCGTAGGAAAGCGCCGTCGACGCATGGGAGTTCTCGATGACGTCGTGCTCGGACTCCTGCCGGCTCGGGTAGCCGGAGAGGCCACCGCGCTTCCGCAGGGTGCGGGACCGGAAGCCGTCCTGCCTACCGGTCAGCATCTTGTGCACGTACGCCTGGTGGCCGACGTCGAAGAGGATGCGGTCGTGTGGCGAGTCGAACACGCGGTGCAACGCGATCGTGAGCTCGACCACACCGAGGTTGGGCCCGAGGTGGCCGCCGGTGTGCGTGACCTCGTCGACGAGCACCTCGCGGATCTCGCGTCGGAGTTCGACGAGCTGCGCCTCGTCGAGAGACCTCAGGTCGGCGGGGCCGCGCACAGATGCGAGCACACTCACGCAGACGTCACCCTCTCGGCGTCGACGAACTCGACAGAACAACCGGGGAACGGGGCCCGTTCTCCTCCGCCGAGTCTAGCGACGGCTGCCGGCCGCACGAGGTTTACCGCGTGCGGCCCGTCAGCCCCTGCGCACTCAGCCCTGGTCGCGGAGCGACCGCAGCACGTACTGCAGGATGCCGCCGTGCCGGTAGTAGTCGGCCTCACCCGGTGTGTCGATGCGGAGCGTGGCGGTGAACTCGGTGTCACCGGCCTTCACCCGCACCTCGCGCGGAATCTCGTCGGCACCCTCGACGCCGGTGATGTCGAACGTCTCGTCGCCGGTGAGCCCGAGCGACTCGGCCGACTCGCCGTCCTGGTACTGCAGCGGGAGCACGCCCATGCCGATCAGGTTGGACCGGTGGATCCGCTCGTACGACTCGGCGATCACGGCGCGCACGCCGAGCAACAGCGTGCCCTTCGCCGCCCAGTCGCGAGACGAGCCGGACCCGTACTCCTTGCCGGCGAGGATCACCAGCGGCGTGCCCCGCTCGACGTACGCGACCGAGGCGTCGTACATCGTCGCCTGCTCACCGGTGGTGAGGTCCCTGGTGAACCCGCCCTCGACGCCGTCGAGCAGCTTGTTGCGGAGCCGGATGTTGGCGAACGTGCCGCGGATCATCACCTCGTGGTTGCCGCGACGCGAGCCGTAGGAGTTGAACGACCTGCGCTCGACGCCGTGCTCGCTCAGGTAGTCCCCCGCGGGGCTGTCCGGCTTGATCGAGCCGGCCGGGGAGATGTGGTCGGTCGTCACCGAGTCGCCGACCCAGGCGAGCACGCGGGCACCGCTGATGTCCTTCAGCGGCTGCGGCTCGGCCGGCATGCCGTCGAAGTACGGCGGGCGGCGCACGTAGGTCGACTGCTCGTCCCACTCGAAGATCTTGCCCTCGGGGATGGCGAGGGAGTTCCACTGGTCGTCGCCCTTGAAGACGTCGGCGTAGTCGCGCGTGAACATCTCCGACTGCAGCGCGGACGCGATGACCTCGTCGACCTCGTGGTTCGACGGCCACAGGTCGGAGAGGTAGACCGGCGTGCCGTCGGAGCTCGTGCCCAGCGGGTCACGCGTGATGTCGATGTCCATCGACCCCGCGAGCGCGTACGCGACGACGAGCGGTGGCGATGCGAGGAAGTTCATCTTGCAGTCGGGGTTGATGCGGCCCTCGAAGTTCCGGTTGCCCGACAGCACCGACGCGACCGCGAGGTCGCCGTCGTTGACCGCCTGGCTGATCTCGTCCTGCAGCGGACCGGAGTTGCCGATGCACGTCGTGCAGCCGTAGCCGACGAGGTTGAAGCCGAGCTTGTCGAGGTACGGCGTGAGGCCCGCACGGTCGTAGTAGTCCATGACGACCTTCGACCCGGGTGCCAGTGTCGTCTTGACCCACGGCTTGCGGGAGAGGCCGTACTCGACGGCCTTCTTCGCGATCAGGGCGGCCGACACCATCACCTGCGGGTTCGAGGTGTTGGTGCACGAGGTGATGGCGGCGATGACCACGGCTCCGTGGTCGAGCTCGAACTCCCCGCCGTCGTCCAGGCGCACCCGCACAGGGTTGCTCGGGCGGCCGTCGGCGGTCGCCGCGGCCGAGACGGTCTCGCGCGGTGCGCCCTTGCCGTTCTCGTGCTCGGCGTGCGCGGTCGGGTCGGACGCGGGGAACGTCTCCTCCACCGCCTCGTCGACCGCGGACTGCGCCGGCCCGTTGGTGACGGAGCCGTCGGTGTAGTCGGTCAGCACGTTGCGGAAGGTCGCCTTCGCGTCGGACAGCGAGATGCGGTCCTGCGGACGCTTCGGGCCGGCGATGCTCGGCACCACGGAGCCGAGGTCGAGCTCCAGGGTCTCGGAGAACCTGGGTGTGCGGTCGGGCCGGTGCCAGATGCCCTGCTCCTTGGCGTACGCCTCGACGAGGGCGAGCTGCTCGGCGGATCGGCCGGTGAGCCTGAGGTACTCGATGGTCTCCTGGTCGATCGGGAAGATCGCGCAGGTGGAGCCGTACTCGGGGCTCATGTTGCCGATCGTGGCGCGGTTGGCGAGCGGGACGTTGCCGACGCCGGGACCGTAGAACTCCACGAACTTGCCGACCACGCCGTGGCGGCGCAGCATCTCGGTGATCGTGAGGACGAGGTCGGTCGCCGTCGCGCCCTCGGGCAGCTCACCGGTGAGCTTGAAGCCGACGACACGCGGGATCAGCATGCTGACCGGCTGGCCGAGCATCGCGGCCTCGGCCTCGATACCGCCGACACCCCAGCCGAGCACGCCGAGGCCGTTGACCATCGTGGTGTGGGAGTCGGTGCCGACGAGGGTGTCGGGGTACGCGACGCCGTCGCGCTCGAACACCACGCGGGCGAGGTACTCGATGTTGACCTGGTGCACGATGCCGGTGTTCGGGGGCACGACGCGGAAGTTGTCGAACGCCTGCTGGCCCCACTTGAGGAACTGGTAGCGCTCCTCGTTGCGCTCGAACTCCAGCGCGATGTTGCGGTCGATCGCGTCGTGCACGCCGAAGAAGTCGGCGACGACGGAGTGGTCGATCACCAGTTCCACGGGAGCGAGCGGGTTGATCCTGGCCGGGTCGCCGCCGAGCTCGGTCATCGCCTGGCGCATGGCCGCCAGGTCGACGATCGCGGGCACTCCGGTGAAGTCCTGCAGCAGCACCCGGGCGGGGGTGTACTGGATCTCGCGACTCGGCGTGCTCGCCGGGTCCCAGGCGGCGAGCGCCGCGATGTCGTCCGCGGTGACGTTGGCCCCGTCCTCGGTGCGCAGCAGGTTCTCGAGCAGGACCTTGAGGCTGTACGGGAGGTCGTCCGCCCCCGACACGGCGTCGAGGCGGTAGATCTCGAGGTCGCGCTCACCTACTCGAAGCGTGCTCCGGGCCCCGTAGCTGTTGACCGCCATGTCGTGCACCAACCCTCTCGGCCTCGAGTCCTGTGCTCCCCGCCAGGGTCGTACCCGGCGGGAGCACCCGGCAAACTTGTCTCGACATCAAGATACCAGCGCGGGTCGGGTGTCCGTGCGCGCGGGGGTGCGGGTTGTCGATAGTCTCCTGATCGCAGACCCTGTGAGGACGTGGGAGAGCCGATGACTCCGAAGAAGGCCCCGGGCACGACGGGACACAGCTTCCTGCCGGCCCCGCGAGTCCTCGCCCTCATCATGGGCGTGTCGCTGCTCGTGCTCGGCATCGCCGGCCTCGCGTTCCACCAGCTCGACCTGCCCGGATGGATCCTCGGCGAGCACATCGGCATCGACGTGTTCCACCTCGTGATGGCCGTGCTCGCCATCGGCGCCGCCCGGTCACCGCGCTCCGCCAAGGGCTTCGGCGGCTTCGCCCTCGTCGTGTTCATCGTCGCCGCGGTCGTCGCCGCGGCCGCCCCGATGCTCGCGCACGAGGAGCAGGCCGTGGCGGGCCTGCCGACCTGGCTCACCGAGAACACGATCGGCTTCTCCGGGGTCAACTACATCGTCTTCTTCCTGATGGCGCTGTGGGGACTCCTGCTCGCACTGACCTCCGTCGACGTCGACCCCTGGGGCAGCGGCGACGCTCACGCCTCGCTGCGCGCCATGCCCGACCGGGAGATCCTCATCGAGTCCGACCGGCGCGCCGTCGGCCAGGCCGCGTCGGCCGACTAGCCGCACCAGCCCGGGGCGCTCCCTGCTGATCACGTCAACGTGATCAGCAGGGGCTTCACCTCGTGCAGGGACGAGGTGAAGTCCACGTCCGTGAGGTGAAGCGCTGCCCACACCGACGTGTCAGCTCGGCTCCAGCAGGGCGACGCATTCGACGTGGTGGGTCATCGGGAACAGGTCGAACGCGCGCAGTCCGGTCAGCCGCCAGCCGCGGTCCTGGTAGTACCGCACGTCCCTGGCGAGGGCGGCCGGATCGCAGGCCACGTACGCGACTCGCCTGGTCTCGATGCGCGCGAGGAGGTCCACCACGGCCCGCCCCGCACCCCGCCGCGGCGGGTCGAGCACGACGAGGTCGGCGCGTCGCAGCCGGAGTCGCCGCAGCACCTGCTCGACGTCCCCCGCGCGCACCGTCACCGTCGGCACGTCGGCGAGGTTGGCCCGAGCGTCGCGGACGGCGGCACGGCCCGACTCCACCGCGGTGACCCGGCCGCCGGGTCCGAGGCGTGCCGCGAGAGCGCCGGCGAACAGGCCGACCCCCGCGTACAGGTCGAGCGCGGACTCTCCGTCACGCGGGTCGAGCGCGGCGAGCACCGCGTCGACGAGGACGTCGGAGGCGCCGGGGTGCACCTGCCAGAAGCCGGTCCCCGTCACCTGCCAGGTACGGCCCGCCGCCTGCTCGTGCACGAGATCGCGCGGCGCCGGGCCCGGCGTCGGACGGACGACCGACTCCCCCGACGTCGCCGACGCCGCGACCTCGACCTGCCGGACACCCGGCCACGAGCGACCCTCGACGCCGAGGGCCTCGACCGCGGGGTGGGCGATGACGCAGCGGTCGACCGGCACCACGTCGTGCGACCGGTGCGCGAGAAAACCGGCGTGTCCCATGTGGTCGACACCGAACGTCACCCGCGTGCGCCAGCCGAGGCCGTCTGGTGCGCCCGGCACCTCCTCGACCTCGACCGGCAGCTCGACGCCGGCGAGCCTGCGCAGCTGCTCCTCGACGACCGCGGCCTTGAGCGCGCGCTGCTCGGCGGGCGTCACGTGCTGCCAGTCGCAGCCGCCGCACCGTCGTGCGTACGCACACGGCGGCTCGACCCGGTCGGGAGACGCGGCGAGCACCTCGACGCAGTCCGCGCGCAGGAAGGCCTTACGCCGGTCCGTGACCCGCGCCCGGACACGTTCCCCGGGCAGCGCGTGCCTGACGAACACGACCATGCCGTCATGCCTGGCGACGCACCAACCGCCGTGCGCGACGGTGTCGACCGCCAGCTCGAGGACGTCACCGACCTCACTCACGGGTGTCCGCAGGATGATGCTCCGTCGCCGCGAGCTCGGCCTCGCGCTCGAGGCGACCGACGATGCGGTGGGACGAGCTGAGCTGCCACGGCACGTTGGTGACCATGATGCCGGGCTCGAACAGCAGTCGCGCCTTCAGCCGCAGCGCGCTCTGGTTGTGCAGCACCTGCTCCCACCAGTGACCCACGACGTACTCGGGCAGGAACACCGTGACGACGTCGCGCGGGCTGGACCGCCTGATCGTCCTGAGGTAGTCGACGAACGGACGCGTCATCTCGCGGTAGGGGGAGTCGAGCACCTTGAGCCGCACCGGCAGGCCGAGCCGGTCCCACTCCTCCTGCAACCGCCGGGTCTCCTCGGGGTCGACCTGGACCGACACGGCCTCGAGGACGTCCGGCCGCGTCGCGCGGGCGTACGACACGGCGCGCAGCGCGGGACGGTGGATGCGCGAGACCAGCACGATCGCGTGGACCCGCGAGGGCAGCGTCGTGTCCTCGTCCTCGTCGGGAGTCAGCTCCGCATTGACCCGCCCGTAGTGCCGTTGGATGCCGCTCATCAGCAGGTACAGCACGAACATCGCGGCGATCGCGATCCACGCGCCGTGGGTGAACTTGGTGACCAGCACGATCACCAGGACCGTGCCGGTCATGCACAGGCCGAACGCGTTGATCGCCCGCGACCGCTGCATGCGCCGCCGGACGTCCGGCGACCGTTCGGTGCGTAGCAGCCGGGTCCAGTGCCGCACCATGCCGGTCTGGCTCACCGTGAACGACACGAACACCCCGACGATGTACAGCTGGATGAGCCGGGTCACCTCGGCGTCGAACGCGACGATCAGGACGATCGCGGCGCCGGCGAGGAGCACGATGCCGTTGCTGAACGCGAGCCTGTCACCCCTGGTGTGCAGCTGCTTGGGCAGGTATCCGTCGCGCGCCAGGATCGAGCCCAGCACCGGGAACCCGCTGAACGCGGTGTTCGCGGCGAGGATCAGGATCACGCCCGTGGCGGCGATGAGGAAGTAGAAGCCCGGCGGGAAGTTGTCGAACACGGCATGGCCGAGTTGCCCCATCACGGTGGTCTGGGTGTAGCCGTCGCCCACCGGCTCTCCGCCGAGCAGCAGTTTGTGTGCGGCGTCTTCGGGGTCCACGTACCGGAGGTTGGTGAGGTTGGCGAGGCCGAGGATGCCCATCTCCATCGTGACGGCGATGACACCCATCAGCAGCAGCGTGGTCGCCGCGTTGCGGCTCTTCGGCTTGCGAAAGGCAGGCACACCGTTGCTGATCGCCTCGACGCCGGTCAGGGCCGCCGACCCCGACGAGAAGGTGCGCAGGATCAGGAAGACGGCGGCGAGGCCCGTGAAGCCCTCGACGAACCCCGGATCGGGCGCCACGGTGAACCTGGCGCTCTCGGCCTGCGGCAGGTCACCCAGGAGATACCGGCCGAACCCCCACGCGATCATGCCCATGACCGCGGTGACGAAGAGGTACGTCGGGACGGCGAACGCCGTTCCCGCCTCCTTGATGCCCCGCAGGTTCATCGCCATGAGCAGCACGACGAGCCCGACGGCCACCCATGTCTCGTGACCGCGTATGAACGGCATCGCCGCGGCCGCGTTCTGCACACCGGAGGAGATCGACACCGCGACCGTCAGGACGTAGTCGACCAGCAGCGCACTGGCGACGACCTTCCCGAACCGGTTACCGAGGTTCGTCCCCGCGACCTCGTAGTCGCCGCCGCCGCTCGGGTACGCGTGCACGTTCTGCCGGTACGACGCGACGACCGTGAACATGACGACGACGACCGCGAGGCCGACCTTCCAGGAGTACGAGTAGGCGGTCAGCCCGGCGATCGAGAGCATGATGAAGATCTCGTCCGGGGCGTAGGCAACCGACGAGAGTGGGTCGCTCGCGAACACCGGAAGTGCGATGCGCTTCGACAGGAGGGTCTCGTGTAGCTGCTCGGAGCGGCGTGGTCGACCGACCACCAGCCTCTTCAGGGCATGGACAGCGCTGGGCACAACACCCCAGGCTAGCGGTACCACCGGAGGCCGCTCGGGCGGCCGAGCGTGTAGCGTCTGGAGCCAGCACCGGAGGCGAAGGGACAGTCGTGCACTGCGTCATCCTCGGCTGCGGCCGCGTGGGTTCCTTGCTCGCCCAGACCCTCGAGCAACGTGGTCACTCGGTGGCCATCATCGACATGAACACCACCGCGTTCCGCCGGTTGGGCAGCCATTTCGAGGGCAAGCGAGTGGAGGGGTACGGCTTCGACCGCCACGTCCTGGTGGAGGCCGGGATCGAGCAGGCACATGCCTTCGCGGCCGTGAGCAGCGGCGACAACTCGAACATCATCACCGCCAGGATCGCGCGCGAGACCTTCAACGTCGAGAACGTCGTCGCCCGCATCTACGACCCCCGCCGCGCCGAGGTGTACCAGCGGCTCGGCATCCCCACCGTCGCCACGGTGCAGTGGACCACCGACCGCATCCTGCGCCGGCTCGTACCGGAGGGCAACGAGCCCGAGTGGCAGGAGGCTCACGGCCACGTGGTCATGGTCGAGATCCCCGTCCACCCCGGCTGGGTCGGCTCGACCGTGGCCTCGCTCGAGGACACCGTCGGCTGCCGCGTCGCGTGCATCAGCAGGATGGGCGAGGCCGTGGTGCCGACGGGCGGGACCACTATCCAGGAGGACGACATGGTGCACGCGGTCGTGGCCGGCACGGCTCAGGCCGACGTCACGGGTGCTCTCGGCAAGCCGCCGGCGGGAGGCGAGTGAGCATGCGGGTCGCGATCGCCGGAGCGGGAGCCGTCGGCAGGTCGATCGCCACGGAGCTGCTCGAGAACGGCCACGAGGTCCTGCTCATCGACAAGGACCCCCGCGCCATCCGGGTCGACTCGGTCCCCCGCGCCGAGTGGCTGCTGGCGGACGCCTGCGAGATCTCCTCGCTCGACGAGGCTGCCTTCAACCGGTGCCACGTGGTCGTCGCCGCGAGCGGAGACGACAAGGTCAACCTCGTCGTCTCCCTCCTCGCACGCACCGAGTTCGGCGTGCCCCGCACGGTCGCGCGGGTCAACCACCCCGACAACGAGTGGCTCTTCAACGACTCCTGGGGTGTCGACGTCGCGGTCTCCACGCCCCGCATGCTCTGCGCCCTCGTCGAGGAGGCCGTGTCGGTCGGCGACCTCGTCCGGCTGATGACCTTCCGGCAGAGCAACGCCAACCTCGTCGAGACCACCCTCGCCGAGAGCTCCGGCCTGGTCGGCGAGAAGGTCAGCACCGTCGACTGGCCGTCCGACACCGCCCTGGTCGCCATCCTCCGTGGCGGACGCGTGCTCGTCCCGAGCGGGGACGACACGCTCGAAGCCGGTGACGAGCTGCTGCTCGTGACGACGGAGGAGGTCGAGGAGCAGCTCGACGAGCTCCTCCACCGCAACCAGCGCGACTAGCGTCCTGGGCGCTAGGAGGCGGTCGCCGGGGGGACGACCGGCGGAACGCGCCTGATCAGCATCCAGGTGAGCCACGCGACCACCGCGAACACCGGCCAGCCGAGTGCGACGCCGGCGACGCCGAGGGCGACGGTCTGGTCGAGCAGGAACAGCGGCAGCATCACGCCGAGGCGCAGCACGAACATGGCCGCCCAGACGAGGGTGGCCTGGGCGTAGACACGCCGCCGCGCCGGGTGCTGCCGCCAGGCGAAGTTCTCCTTCAACAGCGGGCCGATCAGGACCCCGAGCAACGGCCACTTGACCAGCACCGAGGCGCCGTACAGGACGGCGAAGCCGAGGTTCTTGAGGATGCTGGGCAGGAAGTAGTTCGTCGCGTCGCCCGTGCTCGCCGCGAACAGACCGGCGATCAGGACGCCGGCGAAGCCGCCTACCGCGTACTGGACGGTCTCCCTGCGCACCAGCCTGATGAGCAGCAGGACGACGCCGAGGCCCGCGGCGACGACCGCGGCGAGCCTGATCTCGTTCCAGATCGCGAAGATGGTGACGAACGCCAGGCCGGGCACGCTGGTCTCGAGCGCGCCGCGCCCGCCACCCACGGCGTTGAGCAACGACCTGCGCTGCTGCTCCGCAGACGACGGGGAGTCGGCGTCCGGCGCGGTGTCGTCGCGCTCGTCGCCGGCGACGGCGGTCTCGGCGTCGGGCTCGCGACCCGTGTGCTGTCCGGTCATCAGCTCGGTCGTCCCACCATCAGCTCGTATTTGGGGTTGTACATGACAAGCCGCCCGTCGGTGGTGGTCGCCACCAGGCCGTCGACCCGCAGCCGGCGCCCGGGTTCGATGCCGTGGATGCGTCGCCGGCCGAGCCAGACCACGGTCAGGACGTCCGACCCGTCGTAGAGCTCGGCCTCGAGAGACGGCGCACCGCCGCGCGGCTGCATCGTCACCGTACGCACGGTGCCCGCCACGACGTAACGGCACCTGTCCGAGCACTGGCGGACCGGGGTGGCGCCGAGCTCCTCCGTGGTCTCCTTGAGCTCCTCGGCGTCGAGCTCGGCCGTCGGGGAGAACAGGCGCCTCAGTCGTCCCGCGAACCCCGGTCGACGTGCCTCACGGCGTGACATCAGGCTCCCCGAGAAACGTGCAGCGGGCCCGGTGACGCATTCCTGTCACCGCGTCGAGCCCGCGTCGTCCATGCTACCCAGCCACGCCTGGACGGCGAGCCGCCGACTTGAACCTGTTGGTGGGCTCCTCCTCGGTGCTCGTGGAGAGACCGAGGGCCTCGCGCGCCTCGCGCGGCAGCTCCAGCGGGATCAGCTCCCTGGGCGCCATCGCCTGCTGGCCCCTGCTCACGACGCAACCGCGGAGGATGTCCTCGAGCGGCTTGGCCTGCCGCGGCTCGTCCACCGCGCGCCCGGAGAACGCCCCGCGCAGGAACCAGCGCGGCCCGTCGATCCCGACGAACCTGATGTGCTGCGTGCCCTGCTGGCCGTCAGGCCCGGTGACCGGCACCTCGGCGAGGAGCTCGCGTCCGAAGGTCCCGTCGACCACGACCACCCGGCCACCCGAGCCCTTGAGTCCCTTGATCATCTCCGTGCGCAGGTCGTCCCAGAGGCCGCCGGTCTTCGGCGCCGCGCACGCCATGATCTCCAGCCCGCTCTCCCCGTGCAGCACGGTCGCCGCGACGACCTCGTCGTCCTCCATGCGCACCTGGATCTCGAACCCGTCGACGACCGGCACCCGGATCGCCCCGAGGTCGAGGCGCTCGACCTCGGGGAAGTCGTCGTGGATGTCCCAGGGGCCGGTCTCCGAGCTCGGCGACGCGTCCTCGTCCGCGGCGTCGTCGTCATCGTCGGAATCGTCGCGCGTCTCGCCCGCGTCGTCCTCGTCAGGCGTCGAGTCGTCGGCGTCGGCGGTGACCTCGCCGGCGTCGTCGTCCGCAGCGTCGGTGTCATCGGTCAGCTCGTCGTCGACGGGACCGTTCGCGGCTGCCTCTTCGGCACGCTCTCGCCGAGCGCGACGGCGTCGGAAGATCACGTTGCCCTTTCCGTTGGTACGGCCGTGCGGTTGGTACGGCTCGCGTGCCGCAGGCTATCGCGCGACCGGTGCCGCCGGATCGGTGAACCCACCCGTCGACCCGTGGCCGCCGTCGCCGCGGTCGCTCCCGGGCAACCGCTCGACCTCGTGCAGGCGGATCCGTTCCACCTGTTGGACGACGAGCTGCGCGATCCTGTCACCGCGACGGAAGCGTGCGGTCTCGTGCCCGTCGGTGTTGATGAGCGTCACCCGGATCTCCCCACGGTAACCCGCGTCGACCGTGCCCGGTGCATTGACCAGCGTGATCCCGAGCCTGGCGGCAAGTCCCGACCGGGGATGGACGAAGGCGGCGTAGCCGTCCGGCAGGGCCAGGGCGATCCCCGTGCCGACGGTGGCGCGCTCGCCGGGGGCGAGGGTGACGTCCTCGTTGGTGGTCAGGTCGGCACCGGCGTCGCCGGGATGCGCGTACGCGGGCAGCGGGACGTCGGGCTGGAGGCGGCGGATCAGGACGTCGACGGTCACCGTGCCTGTCTACCCGACGCGGGACCGCACCCGCCCACCTGACACGCTGACGCGGTGGAGAAGGAACAGCGGGCCTTCGACGAACGCCTGTGGGTCCCGTGGTGGTGGTGGCCGATCGCCGCGGCCGTCATCGCGGTGCTCGGCGCCGAGCTGCACCTCGGCTTCGGCCCGATGGTCGCCGTCGTCATCTACGCCGCGCTCGGCGGACTCGTCGCCTCCCTCCTGATCCGCTGGGCGGTACCGATCCGGATCGACGGCGACGTCCTGCGCGTCGGCGTCCACCGGATACCGCTCGACCACGTCACCGGCGTCCGCGTGCTCGACCGCGCCGACGCGCGACGCGTGCTCGTCGACCGACCCGACGGGTCGGCGGTGATGATCGTCCGCGGCTACGTGGCCCGCGTCGTGCACGTCACGACCGACGCCGACGGCGACCTCCCCGGCTACCTTCTCGTCTCCAGCCGCCGCGCTGACGACCTCGCGGCCGCAGTGGGTTGCCGTACCGACCGGTGAGGCCTCTGCCACACTGGACGGACAGCTGACTCAGACGTCGGGAGGCGACCAGCGTATGGCGGGCAAGTCCGACATCGGATGGAAAGTCGTCAGCGGGCTCGCCGCCCTCGGGGCCGGCGTCGCGGCCCGCAAGATCCTCGAGCTCGCCTGGACCAAGTCGACCGGCAACGCGCCGCCGGAGAACCCCGACTCCCCCGAGGTCGCGATGCGTGAGGCGGTCCTCTGGGCCGTCGCCACCGGCGTCACCATGGGCCTCGCGCGCCTCTTCGCCACCCGCGAGGCGGCCAAGGCATGGCGCCGGGTCACCGGCGACCTGCCGGCGGTCTTCCGCGAGATCAAGGAAGAGCTCGACTGACGAGACCCGTCAGTCGACGTCCAGCGTGCGACCCCTGAGGTCGTCGCGGATCGCGTCGGCCAAGCGCTTGGTGCCACGGCGGTTCAGGTACGCACCGGCGACCGCGCCGGTCAGCAGGGGGCCCAGGGTCGTCAGGTTGCGGCCGAGGCGGGCGAGCAGGCGCTGCCGCAGCTCGCGGCGCGCACCGGCACCGAGGACGGCCGTGACGGAGCCGGGCTGCAGCGGGCTCACGCCGCGCTGACGTCCCCAGGCCTGCAGGTAGGCGAGGCCGCGCTGACGCCCCGTGCCGTGCACCCGCACGCCGTAGACCTCGTGCAGCTCGGCGATGAGCTTGATCTCGATCGCCGAGATGATCACCGTCTCGGCGACGATCTGGACCGGAGCGGTGAGCAGGGTGGGCGGGGCGGCGTACTCGACGGCCGCCACGGCGCCGCCGGCCGCTCCGACGACGGCCGAGCCGCGCGAGGCGTTCTCGACGAGGGAGTCGGCGAGTGCCTCGCCGGTCAGCCCGTGGTGGTGCGCGCGCAGGGTGTCGAGGTCACGGACGCGCAGCCGCGGGGAGACACCCTCGAGCACGCCGATCATCCAGCCGACCACGCCGCCCTTGGCACGCGCCGAGCGCGCACCCCTGCCGACGGACGAGACCACGGTGCCGATGAGCTTGCGACGCTGCTTCGGCTCGAGCGGCTGATCGGGGTCGGTCAGCCGCTCGACGGCCTCGGCGAGGTCGTCGTGCGCATCGGCGCCGGACGCCGCGGCGGTGATGCCGCGGTCGTCGCCGCCGTCGGTGGGCTGCTTGGCCGTCATGGTGTAGGTCAGGCCGCGCAGTCGCGGCAGACGAGCTGCCCCTTCTTCGCCTGCGCGAGCTGGCTGCGGTGGTGGACGAGGAAGCAGCGGGAGCAGGTGAACTCGTCTGCCTGCCGAGGAAGAACGCGAACGCTCAGCTCCTCGTTGGACAGGTCGGCACCCGGCAGCTCGAAGCTCTCGGCCAGTTCGGCCTCGTCTTCGACGGCGACCGCGGACTTCTCGCGGCGCCGAGCCTTGAGCTCCTCGATACTGTCTTCGTTCATCTCCTCGTCGGACTTGCGTGGTGCGTCGTAGTCGGTGGCCATATCTCGTCTCCCCGAATGTCGTCGGAAACCCCAGCGCGGAGGGTGTAACGCGTGGCGGCGGCGGTTTGTGCCCAGCCCGGCGCAGAGATTGTGCACCATGCGCCCGCTCCGGCACAGCCAGGTATCGACTCGTGGACGTCTACCCGTAGTGCTTTGCCTCACACCACCGAATCGGCCAGCGGCGTGATCAGGAACGACGCCCTCGGCCAGCGCGGACGTCCTGCGCGAAACGCGACGGGAAGGCATGTGACCAACGCCACGCAGTAGTTCCGCGATCACCGGTCAGAGGGAGGCGGGGCGACGCCACTCCTCGCCGAGCACGTGGTGGGCGAGGAAGGCGAAGACGGTGTCGTACCAGACCGCCGCGTTGCCCGGCTTCAGGATCCAGTGGTTCTCGTCGGGGTAGTAGAGGAACGTGGCGTCGACGCCGTGGTGGACCAGGTCGGAGTACAACCGCAGCCCCTCACCGATCGGCACCCGGTAGTCCTTGTCACCGTGGATCACCAGCATCGGCGTGGTGATCCGGCCGGCGTGCCGGTGCGGCGAGTTGCGCTCGTAGCGATCAGGCTGTTCGAGCGGGTCGCCGAACTGGCTCCGCCAGTACGCGGGCAGGTCGGTCGTGCCGCAGAACTCGTCCAGCGCCCACAGGCTCGCGTGCGTGACGATCGCCGTGAAGCGGTCGGTCTGCGTCGCGATCCAGTTGGCCATGTACCCGCCGAACGACCCGCCCATCGCCGCCGTCCGGCCGGCATCGATGTCGGGGCGCGCGACGACCGCGTCGGTGACCGCCATGAGGTCGGTGTAGGGACGCTCGCCCCACGTGCCCCAGCCGCGCCGGTGGAAGTCGATGCCGTAACCCGTCGACAGCGCCGGGTCGGGGAGCAGGACGGCGTAGCCGCGGGCCACCATCAGCCAGGGGTTCCACCGCCACTGCCACTGGTTCCAGGACGCCGCGGGACCGCCGTGCACCCAGAGCAGCATCGGCGCCGGCCGCTCGGGACCCGCGCCGTGCGGCAGCGCCAGCCAGGCGCGCAGCGGGCACCCATCGTCCGCGGTGGTCTCGACCTCGGTCAGCGTGCCGGGCAGCGCCGGACGCTCGGCCGGGCCGCGCAGCCGCTCCGGACGCTGGTCGGGCAGCGCCGGGTCGAGACGCACCGGCGTCGCGGGCTCGTCGACAGTGGTGCGGAGGGCGTAGAGATCGCTGCCGTCGGGTGACGGTTGCAGCGCGGCGTAGACGCCGTCGTCGCCGGTGAGCGCGGTGACGGCCCCCGACCCGAGGTCGACCCGGACGATCCGCCCGCGGCCGGTCTCGTCGGTGGTGGTGAGCACCGCCGCTCCGTCGTGCGACCACACCGGGCCGCCCGGCCAGCGGTCGAGGTCGGGCAACAGGTCGCGTTCCTGTCCCCCGTCGGCCGGCACCACCACCAGCGTCAGGTCGGCCGGCTCGTCGTAGGTGGGCCGGGTCTCGCGCACGGCGGCCACCCACCGGCCGTCGGGCGAGATCGCGGGGTGCTCGTAGCTGAACCTCTCGTCGTCGAGCAGCACGCGCGTCTCGCCCGTGACCAGGTCGGCCGTGCGCAGTTGGACGCGCACCTCGTCGTGACCGTGCGGCACCTTCCACGAGGTCACCAGCCACCGACCGTCCCTCGCGACGTCGAACGACGCCTCGTCGAGGGCGCGGCCGGGCTCCGCCGTGAGATCGCGCAGGCCGACTGCCAGGTCGGGCGACGTGAGGCCGTCGACCGCGAGGAGATGCGGCTCGTCGGGCCCGAGGTCGTGGTCCCAGTACCTGACCCGCGCCGAGGTGTGCAGGATCGCGCTGACGCTCCTGTCCCTGCGCTCCCTGCGGCGTTCGGTGTCGTCGCCGTCCACGGCGCCGGGGAGGACGCCGGCCGCGACCACGACGGTGCCGGCCTCCGCCGCCACGCCCACCCCGGAGACCCCACCGGCACGGGTGACGAGCCGCTCGGCCTCTCCGCCGCCGGCGGGCAGCCGCCACAGCCCCGCCGCCTGCTCGGCGCCGTCGGCGTCGCCCGGGTCCGGCCGGTCACTCACGAACAGCAGCCCACCGTCCGGCGAGAACGCCGGTGCCGACTCCCCCTTCGTCGACCGCGTCAACCGGGTCGCGGGCCGCTCGCCGGCGACGTCGACCTCCCAGAGCGAGCTCACGTAGCTCTTCTCGTCGGTGGACAGCACCGACACCGTCGCCACGAGCCTGGCGCCGTCGGGCGAGAGGACGAGCGACGAGACGCGCGGGAGCGCGGCGTACGCCGACAGGTCGTGAAACGGCGTGGACACGGCGTCGTCGGCCACCGTCGGGCTCCTCGTGTCGGGGTCTCACGGACGTCGGCGACGCTACCGCGTCGGGCGCCGACCACGCTTCGTGTCGGACGTTCCCGACTTTGGTAACGAGTTGATAACGAGCGTCACCGGCCCGTTGCCCCGCGTAGCCGGGACGCGCAACCTTGGTGCAACTCGTGTTGTCAACACGAGTTGCCCCGGTTGCGACGTCCTGCCCAAAGGAGCGCGGTCATGCGGATCGGTCGGTTCTCGGCACTCGTCCTCGCGATCCTCGTCGCGGTGCCAGGAGCGGCGCACGCCGCCACCGCCCCCACGGCCCCTGACGTCCGACCGGTCGCCGCCCCGACCGGGGACACCACCGGGGCGAAGACCAAGAAGGTCATCGTCGACGCCGACATGGGTGAGCTGAACGACGACGCCGTCGCCCTGTTCATGCTCGCGAACTCCCCCTCGGTCGACGTGCTCGGCGTGACAATCGTCGCGGGCAACACCTGGGCCGAGGAGGGCACCGCGTACGGCCTCCGGCAGCTCGAGCTGATCAAGCGCACCGACATCCCGGTCATTGTCGGTGCCGGCGAGCCGCTCAACGCGTCCCGCCAGCAGCAACTGGCTGCCGAGCAGGATCTCTTCGGCAACATCGAGTACACCGGCGCGTTCTCCCGGGAGCGGCCGCGCTCGTACCGCGACCTCGCCGAACCTCCGTACGGCGGCTACCCGAAGACCAGGCCCGCCAAGGGCACCGCGGTGAAGTTCATCGTCGACCAGGTGAAGAAGCACCCGCACCAGGTCACGCTGTTCGCGCTCGGCCCCGCCGCCAACGTCACGCTGGCGATGAAGGAGCACCCGGAGATCGTCCCGCTCGTCAAGGACGTCATCTACATGGGCGGCGCCTTCGACGTGCCGGGCAACACCTCGCCCGCGGCCGAGTTCAACTGGTGGTTCGACCCCGAGGCGGCGAAGATGGCCGTCCGCACCCCGTTCGAGAAGCAGACGATCGTGCCGCTCGACGTGTGCGAGACCGTCACCTACTCGAAGGCGGAGTACGACCGCATCGTCGCCGGCCGCGAGACGCCGATCAAGAAGATGTTCAAGGACTTGCACGGTCCCGGCTTCGCCGAGGACCCGGAGGACACGAGCTTCGTCTGGGACGCCCTGACCGCCGCGATCTTCCTCGAGCCGGACCTCGCGACCAAGGTCGAGAAGCGCTACGTCGACGTCGACTCCACCTACGGTCCGAACTACGGGCGTTCGATGGGCTACGGCCCGAGCCGCAACCGCTCGCTCGACAACCCCGACGACTTCCCCGTCGGCACGCAGCAGGCCGACATTCTCCTCGAGATCGACCAGAAGAGGTTCTGGGATCTCTACATCAGCCTGATGCGCCGCTGAGCCACCCCCGGTCCGCGGGCGTCCCCCCGCCGCGGATCGGGGGTTCCACCTCGCGGCCGCGGCGGCGCCGTCAGGAGCGGCAGCAGTCGGGCGCGCAGCGGTCCCAGGAAGGGCCGAGCCGACCGAGTGCCCGCCGTGGCGTCGCCGGGTGGGTCCGTTCGAGCACCAGCTCGCGCACCATCGAGACGAACTCGGGAGCCGTGCCGACGGCGGGGACGCGCACGGCGTGCATGCCGAGCTTCCGGGCCTCGCCGAGGGCCTCGGTGTCGAGGTCGAAGACGACCTCCATGTGGTCGGAGACGAACCCGACCGGGATGATCGCGACCGCGCGCACACCCTTGTCATGGAGTGTCACGAGGTGGTCGCAGACGTCGGGCTCGAGCCACGGCTGGCTCGGCGGGCCGCTGCGGCTGCACCACGCGACGTCCCAGTCGTACTGCCCGACGGCCTGCGCGACGAGCCTGGCCGTCTCGGTCACCTGCGCCGGGTACGCGCCTCCGGTGGGGCCGCTGGCGTCGGACATCGCGATCGGGATGCTGTGGGCGACGAACACCAGCCGCGCGCCGGCCCTCTCGTCCGCCGGCAGCTCGAGCAGCGAGTCACGGGTCGCGCGGACCATCGGCTCGACGAATCCCGGGTGGTCGTAGAACGGGCGGATCTTGTCGACGACGGGCGCGCCGGGACCCACCTCCGCCCTGGCCGCCTCGATGTCCTCGCGGTAGACGCGGCACGACGAGTACGAGGAGTAGGCCGACGTGACGAACGCGAGCGCCCTGCCGACGCCGTCGTCGGCCATCTGCCGCATCGTGTCGGTGAGCAGCGGGTCCCAGTTGCGGTTGCCCCAGTAGAGCGGGAGGTCGATGCCGTTGGTCTCGAAGTCGGCTCCGACGGCCGCGAGCAGCTCGCGGCACTGCCCGTTGATGGGGCTGACCCCGCCGAAGTGGTGGTAGTGCTCGGCGACCTCGAGCAGCCGCTCGCGCGGTACGTCGCGTCCGCGCGTGACGTTCTCCAGGAACGGCATCACGTCGTCGGGACCCTCGGGCCCGCCGAAGGAGACGAGGAGGACGGCGTCGTAGCCGTGGGAGCTCATGTGCTCCATGAAAGCACCGTGTGCGCGGTCACTGCGAAGTGACGTGTACCGCACGGCCCGCGTCAGCTCGATCCGGCGTACGCCTCGGCGAGGTCGAGCACCTGCCGCACGTAGCTGTCGGAGTGGTTGTAGGCGAAGACCGCGGTGGACAGTCCCGCCCCGCCGCGGCCCGCGCCGTGCTCGCAGAGGTAGTCGGCGGCGGCCGGCACCGCGTCGTACGGGTCCCAGATGTCGCGCCGGCCGTCGCCGTTGCCGTCGACGCCGAACGACCGCCAGGTCGAGGGCAGGAACTGCATCGGACCGAGCGCGCCCGCGGTCGACGGGCCCATGTTGCGTCCGTGGTCACTCTCGACCTGCCCGATCGCGGCGAGGACCGCCCAGGACAGCCCGGGACAACGCGATGCCGCCCGCTCGTACAGCTCGCGGTAGGTGCCGGGCTCACCGGTGGGCGTCGGCTCCGCCGGCTCGGACCGCGGCGCGCGGACGGCCGTCACCCGGGCGCGGGGGCCGAGAGCCTTGCGCACGGCGCTCGGAGTGCCCGCGGTGGCGGCCGGGGCGTTGACGAGGACCGCCCCACCGTCGGTCAGCCCGAGCCCGCGTGCCGTGGAGGAGGTCACGAGCCCGCCCACGCGGGGCAGGTCGAGCGCGGCGAGTGCGCCGAGCCGCAGCGGCAGCGCCCGCTCGGCCGTCACCGCATAGGTGTCGCCGAGCGTGAGGCCGCGGGCCTCGCGGGCCTCGAAGGTCAGCACGAGCTGCTCCTCGGCGAGCGCACGCCAGAGCGCGTCCGACTTGGCCGACGCGAGCGGTGTCCAGGCCCGGAAGGTGGACGGCTCGACGCCGAGCACGACGGCGCTGCCCGACCCGACGCCGACCGTTCCCGCGGCGACGCGGAGGGTCTCGGTGACCCCGGCGACACGTCCCAGCCGGCGCATCGCGGGGGCATCGATCGGCGCCGGTGAGGTAACGAGCAGGTCGGGCGCGACGACCCGGTTCAGCGGCGCAACTCCCCCGTTCCCCGGTGCCCCGGTCGTGGGCATCGGCGACGGCGACGGTGACGGCGGGCCGGGCGACGCGACGCGAGACGGCATGGTGCCGGTGACGGCGACGGCGGTGCCGACGGCCAGCGTCGCGACACACGCGACGGCGACCACCACGCTCACCGTCGCCCGCGTCGCGCTCATGTACGCTCACTCCCGGTCACCGTCGATTCGGCCGCCCATGGAGGCGACACCACCACCTCCCGACACCGGCGTCAGCCGCCGAAGGCAGTCAATACTGTGGCAGTCGCCGACCGACTTCGCGACTCGCCGGGCGTGGTCGTAGCACCCGCCTCCCCGTGCGAGGAGACTGCCTGTGTTGTCGACTGCCGCCCGGAGGCCGAGCATGCAGGAATTGCGCCTCGTCGGGATCAGTGACGAGGGCGACCACCTGCTCCTCGCCGCTCCCGATGCCACAGGTGCGCATTTCCGTGTGCCACTCGACGGGCGGATCCGCGCCGCCGTCCAGGGCGCGGCGGCGCGTCCCGGGCAGCTCGAGAAGCAGATGGAGAGCACGGTGCGACCAAAAGAGATCCAGACCCGCATCCGCGCCGGTCAGAGCCCGGAAGAGGTCGCCAGTGCCGCCGGGCTCCCGCTGGAGCGCATCGAGGCGTTCGCCACCCCGGTGATCAGGGAACGCATGCACATCACCGAGCTCGCGCAGAAGACGGCGGTGCGCCGTCCCGGCGAGTCGCAGCCCAACGCCGAGCTCGGCGAGCTGGTCCGCCAGCGACTGCAGGCCAGGGGCGTCGACCCCGACGACCTCGACTGGGACTCCTGGCGGCGCGAGGACGGCACCTGGAAGGTGCGGCTGCAGTACAAGCTCGCCAACCGCAGCGGCGTCGCGGAGTGGATCTACGACGTGTCCGCGCGCCACGTCCGCCCGGTCGACGACGAGGCCGCGTCCCTGGTGAGCGCCAACGGCACGGTGCGTCCCGAGCCTCCGGTCGAGGAGGTCGTCGAGCGGCCCCGGTTGGCCGCGGTGGGTGGCGGCGTGGAGCCGGCTTCCTCGATCGTCGAGCCGCAGGAACCCCTCGCCGACGACAACGACACCCAGCCGCTGCGCATCGCCCGCCAACCAGCCAAGGCCAACAAGCGCGCGTCGGTGCCGTCCTGGGACGAGATCATCTTCGGCACCCGCCGACAGAAGGACTGAGGCCGCCTAGCGCGTCGGCTCCGCCGGGGTCGCCTCCTCGGACACGAACGGTGCGAGCCAGCGCGGGGTGACCTCGTGCGCGAACGTGGCGACCGAGTCGGCGTCCATATCGGTCGCCGCGTAGCCGCCGCTCCCTGCGCCCACGCCGACGACGAGGGTGGCCACCTGTTGCCGCCGCTGGAAGATCGTCTGCCGCACCTGCCAGCCCACGACCGCGCGCCGCTGCAGCACCACGGTGCGCCGTGACCACGAGCCGCCGCGGACGCTCACCAGCTCGCCGTCGTACGCGTGACCGAGCGACCGGTACCTGTCCACGCCGAGCGGGATGCCGAGCAGCGCGAGCGCGAGCAGCGGCACGCCCGCCTCGGGCGCCCCGGTGGCGAACGCGGCGATCGCCAGGACCGTCCACGGCACGATCGCGCGGAACAGCCGGCGGCGAAGGGCGGCGCGCGGATGGGCGGTCAGCGTCTCCGGCCGCGCGCCGACCGTCGTGACCGCGAGCGCGTAGGCCCGCTCGACGGGGGCGACCGGCAGCAGCTCGGCGCGCGAGTGGTGCGACTCCGCACCGATCCCGGTGACGAGCGCGCGCAGCCGACCCGCACGCACCATGCGCGCGGGCAGTGCCTCGACGAGCTCCCACCCGCGCAGCCGCCGCCGTTCCAGCGTGACGTGACGCCGGGTGAGCAGGCCGCGTTCGAGCTCCAGCGCGTCGGGAGTACCGCGAACAGTGAAGTCCCAGTTGAGCAGGGCGGTCATGGCGACGGACGCGATCGGGAAGCCGAGCACGAGGAACGCGAGCGCCGCGAATCCGACGAGCCAGGGGTCGGCGACGAGCCAGGCCGCCGCGCCCTGCACCTGGCGCTGGCCGATGGTGTCGCTCTGCGCCACCCAGCCCCAGATCGTGCCCAGCAGCGCGAGCGGGGCGAACAGGTAGGCGCCGGTGAGCGGCGACATCAGGAACCAGGATCGCCTGACGCGGGCGAGCACCGTCCGCGGCTGGTCGTCTCGGCCGGGCACCTGCGCGACCTCCGGTGCCTCGGCGTCCGCCGCGGGCGCGGCGGACCGGCGCGCGAGCAGCAGCCGCCGCAGGCGCGCGCCCTCGGCTGCCGTGACCGCGTCGAGAACGCCTTCGTCCGCACGCCCCGTGCCGCCCGCGGCGGCGTCGACGCGTACCACGACGAGCCGCATCAGGCGGTGCATCGGCGAGGCCGTCAGGTCGACTCCCCTGATCCGATCGAGCGGGATCGACCGCGACTTCCTGGCCAGCAGGCCCGAGGTGATGTCGAGCCGGTTGTCGTGCAGGGCGTAGCGGAACGTCGCCCAGCGGATCAGCGAGTACGCGATGGACAGCAGGCCGCCGGCGAGCCCGTAGTACGCGGCCCGGTCGACGGTGAAGTGCCCGGAGATGACGAACGCCGCGGCCAGCGGCAGCGCGAACGTGCCGAGCCGCTTGATCGGGTCGACGACGAGGCTCCGCGCGCTCAACCGCTGCACGGTGCCCGGCGCGGCGATGGCAGGCGCCGCCAATGACACGTCGTCGGCTCGGTACTGGTCCGTCACGAGGCGTCCTCCAAAGCGAGCATCGCAGCGGTCCGGAGCACACATCGCGCCCACGCACTCGCCGAGCGAGGAGCGGAGCGGCGGAGGACGCCGGGGCACACCGTCATGTGGCGTCGTCCTCGAGCAGGTTGGCCTGCTGGGCGAGGTCGAACGAGAGCCGGACGGCGACGTCGGCGGGCAGCCCGACGATCTGGCTCGACCCGGCGTGCGAGGCGGTCTGCACGACGAGCGTCGCCAGGCCGAACATCCGCTGGAGCACTCCCCGCTGGGTGTCGACCGACTGGATGCGGCTCACCGGCACCACCCGCCACTCGCGGCTGAGCCATCCGGCCCGGGTGAACACGACGCCTGCGGTCACCTCCCAGCGGTGCACGCGGTAGCGCCACACCGGCTCCACCACCACGAAGAGCAGACCGAACAGCCCGAGCGCGATCGGCAGGATCCACCGCCAGCGCGACGCCGCGTCGGGGAGGAAGTCGGGGTTCCACCACGTGATCAGCAACCCGATCGCGAGCAGGATCGCGAACTGCACGAATCCCTCGACGACCCACTGGTAGACGGCTCGCCGGGAGACGGTGTGCGCGGGAGCGCGCAGCGGTGCGGACACGCTTCGAGCTTAGAGCGTCCGTCCCCACATCCGGCATTCGTCAGTCGTCGGCCGAGCGGGCGTCCTGGAGCGGGGCGCGGTGAGCGGCACCCTCACCGCGCCCCGACACGGTCGGGGTGCCCCTCACGTGTCCGGTCCCGAGAGGCGTCACGGCGCGGCAGTGTGCCGTGACGGATCGTCGTAGTCGCGGACCGGGGTCAGTCGGCAGGTATCTGAGCCGGGGCTTCGCACTCTGGCCCCGTGACACGGTCATCCCACTGACACCGACTGACCGTGTCCGCCGGCCGGGGGTTGGTGTGCACGTGATCGCGCCGAGCGCGAGCGTGTCACAAGGGCCGGCACACGAGGGGCCGTGCCAGCGGGGGCGCACGGCCCCTCGTACCCTTCGGGCCGACGCACCAACGAGGACGGAGACCCCGGCATGAACGCCGAGCACGAGGACAGAGCGAGCCGTATCTGCCGCCGGCACGACGCGGTGGTGCTCGACGACGTCGGCCAGGCCATGGCGCGCAGCCACGAGATCCTCTGCACCCGCCGGCACGCCGACGTCGTCAGCGACCGGCTGCGCAAGTGGGTCGACGGCAGCGAGCAGGTCAGAGGCGCCGGTATCGTCAGGGTGCGGCTCCGCAGACGTGCCAAGGTCGACCTCCGCGCCGTCACCGCCGACCTCGAGCCGTACGCACGCGTCGCGCCGAACAGCCTCTACTCCGGAGAGCCCCTCTGGAACGGCGGTCCTGCCAGCCCGCCGACCCAGCCCGCCCATCGCCCTCGACCGCCCCGGGCACCGGCACCCGGCACGCGCTCCACCGTCACCGCGGTCCTCGACACCGGCATCTCGGCGCATCCGTGGTTCACCGGGCGCTCCTGGTTCGCCGACTGCGGCCCGCAGCATGCCGAGGAGGTCGACCGCGACCAGGACTTCCTCCTCGACAGCCAGGCCGGGCACGGCACGTTCGTCACCGGCCTCCTTCTCACGCAGGGGCCGAGCACCGACATCCGCCCGGTGCGGGTCCTCAACAGTGACGGCGTCTGCGACGAGGCCGCTCTCATCCGCGCCCTGATGGCGTTGCGTCCCTCCGTGACCGGAGCGACGGACGTCGTGAACCTCTCCCTCGGCGCCTACACGCATGACGACCGCCCGTCGCCACTCCTCCTCGACGCGCTCCACGCGCTCGGTCCTGACACCGTCGTCGTCGCGGCCGCCGGCAATCGCGGCTCGTCCAGACCGTTCTGGCCTGCGGCCCTCAAGTCGGTCGTCGCGGTCGGCGCACTGGAGTCGGCCGGCGGTGGGCGCGCGCCGTTCAGCAACCACGGATGGTGGGTCGACGCGTGTGCGCCCGGCCACCAGGTGGCGAGCAGCTTCGTCTGGTTCAACGGTCCCGGCGGCGGCGGAGACGTGACGGACGCCGACCTGTTCCTCGGGTACGCCCAGTGGAGCGGCACCTCGTTCGCCACGGCACAGGTGTCGGGCGCGGTCGCGAATCTCTGCGCCACGAAGGGCATGGACGCGCCGCAGGCCACCCGTACGCTGCTGGACCCGGCCAAGCACCGGTTGGTGCCGGATCTCGGCCTCGCCGTGCTCGAGCGGCGCCGTGCCCGGTAACCTCACGGATGTCGTCGGTGCATCCGTCTGGAGGTGGGCGTGGAGACGGTCCGCACGCACACCGAGGAGCCGGACAACGCCACCCTCGTCAAGCGCGCCGCGGAGGGCGACGACGAGGCATGGCATCAGATCGTGCACCGGTTCTCCACCCTGGTCTGGGCTGTCCCCCGCTCGCAGGGTCTCGGCCGGGTCGACGCCGCGGACGTCTACCAGACCACCTGGCTGCGCCTCGTCGAGCATCTCGGCAGCCTTCGCGAGCCGGCCGCACTCGCCGGCTGGCTCGCGGCGACCGCACGCAACGAGGCGATCCGCGTGTCGAAGCACAGATCTCGCGAGCAGCCCGCCGAGGGTCACGGCGCCGACCTTCCCGCGCCCGACCGCGATACCCCCGAGGTCGCACTGCTCCTCGACGAGGAGCGCCGCCGGGTGCTCCGCGCCTTCGCGCAACTCTCCGAACGTTGTCAACGCGTCCTCCGGGTCGTTGCCGCCGGTCCGGTGTCGAACTACGACGACGTCGCGGCGGCGCTCGACATGCCGGTCGGCAGCCTGGGCCCGACCCGGGGGCGTTGCCTGAACCATCTGCGCCAGCTGCTGGAGGGGGATGACAGATGAACGCAGAGGACGCTGTAGTGACGCGGCTGCGCTCCGCCTTCGGGGCCGCCGATCCCGTTCCGCACCATGCGCTCGACGCAGCCCTGGCGAGCCTGTCGTGGCGCGACCCGGACAGCGCACTGGCCGAGCTCGTCGGCGACTCCCTCACGGATCCGGCGGGGGTGCGCAACCGATCCGACACCGGCCCCCGACTGCTGACGTTCGAGGGCGACCACCTGGTCGTCGAGGTCGAGGTGTCCGACCTGGGCGGCGCGCACCGGCTGCTCGGTCAGCTCGTCCCACCCCAGCCCGCCGAGGTCGAGGTGCGCTGGCGCGGCGGGAGCCTGCGTGCCGCCGCCGATCAGCTCGGGCGGTTCAGGGCGGCGTCGGTCCCACCGGGGCCGATCAGCATCTCCTGCCGGCTGACTGAGCCGTCGCGGTTGGTGTCGACGAGCTGGGTCACGGTGTAGGAGAACCCCCTGGACCTCGTCCTCCGAGCCGAGCGGGCGCGCCGAACCGTGGCCGTGGACCCGCGACGCGCACGCGACGAAGCCTTCGCGGTCCTGCGGTCGGCTGACGCCAACGCAGAAGCCCGGGCAGTGGCGTTGCGCGCACTCGGTCTCACCCAGAAACTCGCCGGTGACGCCCGACGGGCCGAACGCACGTTGCGACGATCTGTCGCAACCGCCGCGGACGCACGACTGAGGCAACGCGCCGCGGAGGCGAGGCTGAGTCTCGTCGTGGTCCTCGCTGATCGTGGCGAGTTCCGCGCGGCACTGGCCGAGGCAGACGTGGCGGCGCGCGCCCTGCGCGGAGTCGACCTCGGTTACCTGCACACTCAGCGTGCGCTCGTGCTGAGCCGAGCCGGCCGCTACGACGAGGCCCTGTCGACATTCGCACGAGCATTGACCCATCTGCAACGGTTCGCCGAACCAGAGTGGATCTGCCGCGTGCTGTCCAATCGGGGCGCCCTGCTCGGCTACACGGGTGGCTACCGCGCGGCGGAACGTGATCTGCGTCGCACGATCGAACTCGCGGACCGGCACGGGCTCGAAGTCTTCTCCGGCCAGGCGCGACACAACCTCGGTTTCATCTCGTTGCGGACGGGCGACGTTCCCACCGCACTGCGCCTGTTCGCCGAGGCCGAGCCCTTCTTCCCCGCCCAGGGGCACAACCAGGCCGCTCGGCTGCTGGACGTCGCGGACGCCTACCTCTCGGTCCGGCTGTTCCGCGACGCCCGCGAGCACCTCGAGCACGCCGTCGACGTCCTCGCCGAGGGCGGGTTCGCGGTCGACGTCGCCGAGGCGCAGGTGCTGCTCGCGCGCACCCACCTGCTCGACCACGCCGCCGGTGCGGCGGCGCGGACGGCCTCCGAGGCGGCGGCGGAGTTCCGGCGACAGCGGCGACCCGGGTGGACCGCTCTCGCCGACCACCTCGCCCTGTACGCCAGGGTCGAGGCGGGCGAGAGCGGTGGGGAGCTGCTCGGGGACCTGCGGTCCTCGGCGCGCCGGCTCGGCAGGCGGGGCTGGGCGCACGCCGCGGTCCACAGTCACGTCCTCGCCGGGGCGATGGCGCACGAGCTCGGCGACCGCCGGGTCGCCCGCGTCGAGCTCGACCACGCGAGCCGGGCCCGCCATCGCGGACCGATCGCCGTCCGCGCGCCCGCCTGGTACGCGACCGCCCTGCGTCGCCTCGTCGACGCCGACGAACGGGGCGCGCTGCGCGCCGCTCGAGCCGGGCTGGGCGTGGTCGATGACTACGCCGCCACCCTCGGCGCCACCGACCTGCGGGTCAGGGCGAGCGGATGGGGCGAGGACCTCGCGACCCTCGGCGTCAGGCTCACCAAGGAGTCCGGAGACGGATGGCGCTACCTCACATGGGTCGAACGCTGGCGGGCCAATGCGCTTCGCCGCCCCCCGGTCCGGCCGCCGCACGATCCGCGGCTCGCGCGCGACCTCGCCCAGCTGCGCCGGGTGACGGCCGACCTCGCGACCTGCTCGGCGCGCGGCGACGACACCCGCCCGTTGACGGCGGAGCAGGTGCGACTCGAGCGCGCGGTGCGCGACCGTAGCCGCGTCGTCACCGGCCCGTCCGGACGCTCGACGGGTGGCGCGCTCGACCGTGCCGAGCTCCGCGAACTGCTGGGCGACCGCGCACTCGTGGAGCTCGCCGACCACGACGGAACGCTCGTGGCCGTCACCTTCGCCGCCGGTCGGTGCCGGTTGCACGAGCTCGGCCCGTTCGGCGCGGCGGCGACCGAGATGGACTCGTTGCGGTTCTCGCTCCACCGGCTGGCACGACGCCACGGCTCGGCCGCGAGCCTCGCCGCCGCCGAGGCGGGCGTCGCGTACTCCGGACGACAGCTCGACGCGATGCTCCTCGCCCCCCTGCGCGAGGCGATCGGTGACCGTGAGCTGGTCATCGCGCCGAGCGACGCGTTGCACGCCCTCCCCTGGTCCGCCCTCCCGTCGTTGCGCGACACGACGGTGAGCGTGGTGCCGTCGGTGACGATGTGGGTCTCGGCCACCCGGCGCCTACGGTCGCCCTCGCGCGGTCGTGGCGTCGTCGTCGTGGCGGGTCCGGGCCTCGACCATTCGGCCGCCGAGGTGCGCGCGGTCGCCAGGCACCATCGCGGGGTGCGGCGCCTGACCGGACGCCGGGCGACCGTCGCCGCCACCCTCGACGCCATCGACGGTGCGTCGACCGTTCACATCGCGGCCCACGGACGCTTCCGCTTCGACAACCCGCAGTTCTCCGCGCTCGACCTCGATGATGGGCCACTCACCGTCTACGACCTGGAACGGATCAGCCGCGCCCCGCGACGACTGGTGCTGTCCGCATGTGACACCGCACTCTCCGCAGTGCATCCGGGAGACGAGCTCCAAGGAGTCGCAGCGGCTTTCCTGTCGTTGGGAACCTCGACCCTCGTCGCGAGTGTCACACCCGTCGCCGACAACGAGACGAGGACACTCATGGGCAGCTTCCACCGCCGGCTGGCCGCGGGCGCATCGCCGGGACGCGCACTCGCCGAGGCCGAAACGACCACGGGCACGCTGGGATTCGTCTGTTTCGGGGCGAGCGAATAGAAGGCGCCGCGATGACGGCGTCCAGGATCGTCCGGCCGGCGGCCCCTGCCGCCCCGCGAGCGGGTAACATCGGCTCGCCGTTACCGGTACTTGACCGGAAGCACCTGATCCGAAAGCATGCGGCGTGGCAGCCGAGGGGAGCACATGGCCACAATCCGCGAATTGGCACGCGGTTCGCGGCGTCCCTGGGAGGGCTCGCTGCGGTCGGCCTTGTGGCGCACCGGTGTGCGGATCGGTGTGATGGGCGTCGTCGCTGTGGTCCTGGCCAACATCAACCTTCCGTGGCGACCGGAGACCCTGTGCGCGCTGCGGCAGTTCACCGGCATCCCGTGTCCTCTGTGTGGCACGACGACGGCTGCCGTCCACGCCGGAAACCTGGACATCGTCGGGGCGTTGGCGGCCAACCCGGTCACGGTCGTCATCATCGCGCTCCTCGCGACGTCACCGCTCACCGGCGTCGGCCGGTGGTGGGAGACGATGTCGAACCGGCCGCGCGTACTACTATGCATCGCCTTGTTCGCAGCGGCCGAGATCTGGCAGCTCTTCAGGTACGGGCTCCTCCCGTAACGGCGGGAGTGCATCACCGACGGCGTAACACCCAACCAAGGAGGAAGAACTCAATGACCACCCCACCGCCGCAGGACCCCTCTGGCGGCTACGGTGCCCCGCAGCCGGCGAACGAATCGTCGAAGACCCTGGGCATCATCGGCGTCGTCTGTGCCGTCATCTGCTGGCCGGCCGGCCTGATCATCGCGATCATCGGCCTGAACAAGGTGAAGCAGACCGGTGAGTCGGACAGCCTCTTCAAGGCTGCGCTGATCGTCAGCATCATCGTGGGTGTCCTCGGCATCATCGGCTCCATCGCGAACTTCTCGATGGCCGCCGGCATGAGCTGAGACTCCGAGGAAGGCGCCGGACGCGGACGTCCGGCGCCTTCGTCATCTCCGCCCCCGACAAAGGACACGAGCGCATGAACAACCCCCAGCCCCTCGCGGGCCGCGGCCATGGACCGGTGCGGCAGGAGAACAACACGCCGCTGATCCTCGGCATCCTCGGCATCGTCGGGTGGTTCGTCTGCGCCGGCATCCCCGGGATCGTGCTGGGCCTCGTCGGCCAGTCGAAGGCCCGCGAGCTCGGTCAGTCGGAGACGCTGCCGAGGATCGCGTGGATCGGTGGGCTCGTCGCGCTGGCTCTCGTCGTCATCGGCACGATCCTGCTGCAGGGCACGCGCCCGGACGGCTCGTAGGGCTACCCGGCCTGCGGTCCCGTGGCGACCGGCCTCGTCTCGTCGCTCACCCAGTCCGACCACGAGCCGACGTAGAGTGCCGCGTCGTATCCCGCGAGCCGCAGCGCCAGCACCGCGTGCGCGGCGCTCACACCCGAACCGCAGTAGGCTCCGACCGGCTCCGTCGGGGTCGCGCCGAGGCCGGCGAACCGCTCGCGCAGCACCGAGGGCTCGAAGAATCCCCCGTCACCGTGACTGTTCGCGGCCGTCGGGGCGCTGACCGCCCCTGGGATGTGGCCGGCGACGGGGTCGATCGGCTCTGTCTCGCCGCGGTACCGCTCCGACGCCCGCACGTCGAACAGCACGCCGGTGCGCGCGAGCACCGCGGCGCCGTCGGCGTCGAGGAGTGGGAGGTGCCCCGCCCCGGCCGTGAAGTCGCCGGCCTCGGGGGTCGGCGACGCCGTCGTCACGGGCAGGCCGGCGGCAAGCCACGCCCCGTATCCGCCGTCGAGCACGCGTACGTCGTCGTGCCCGAAGTACGTGAGGCACCACCAGGCCCGGGCGGCGGGCTGCCCGTCGCCGGCGTCGTACACCACCACGGCGCGGCCGTGGGACACCCCGAGGCGGCGCATCGCCGTGGTGAACGCGTCGGCGGTCGGCAGCGGATGGCGACCACCGGCACCAGGGGGACCCGACAGGTCGGTGTCGAGGTCGGCGAAGACCGCGCCCGCGAGGTGCCCTCTGTCGTAGGCCTCGACACCGGGCGGGCCGCCGAGCGACCAACGTACGTCGAGGAGAGCAGGCGGGTCATCGCCCGCGAGCCGCTCGGCCAGCTCGGCGACACCGATCAATGGGTCCCTCATGCGCGTCCTTCCAGGAGTGGCACGTCGAGCTCGGCCCTGGTGAGCGAGCCGTGGTAGCCGATGAGCGCCGTCGCCTGCGGCTCCGCACGCGGGGCCACGACCGCCCACCGGGCGTACGGCACCGCGAGCACGTCGCCGATGCGGGCCAGCATCGACCGCTCCACCCTGGGCCCGAACCAGCCGGACTCGACCGCCTCGTCGCGCGAGACCACCCAGGCGCGGCCGGCGAGGACCTCGTGCCAGGACCGCAGGACGTCGGCCGCGGCACCGCTGCGCGCGTACACGTGCCGGAACCTCGGCTCCCCGCCCAGCAGGAGCACGCCGTCCACGAGTCCCGGCGTGGCCTCCGCGTCGATCTTGCCCTCGGCACCGATGTCGACCATGCCGTGGTCGGAGGTCACCCAGAGCAGGGTGCCGGACGGCAGGCGTTCGCACAACCGCAGCACCATCGCGTCGACCGCGGCGACGGCGTCGCGCCACTCCTGCGACGCGGTGCCGTACACGTGGCCGGCAAGGTCGACCTCGCCCCAGTAGACGTACGCGAAGCCACGGTCGACCCGGGCGAGCGCGGCCGCCGCGGCGTCGACCCGCTCGTCCGCGGTCTCCGCGTTGAGGTACGACGCGCCACGCGTGGCGGCGACCGTGAGTCCGCTGTCGCGGAACGACTCCGGCCCCACGAAGAACGCCGGCATGCCCGCGGCCGTCGCGCGACCGAAGACGGTCGGCTCGGGCTGCCAGACGACCGGGTCGACCCGGTCGGACCAGTGCAGGTGGTTGAGCATGCGCGCCTCGCCGGGGACCCGCACCTTGAACCCCAGCACGCCGTGGGCTCCCGGCGGCCGGCCGGTGCCGAACGACACGATGCTCGTCGCCGTCGTCGACGGGGCGCAGGACGTGAGCTGCGCCGGCTCGCGGAGCGACGTCAGGTACGACGCGGTGTCGGTATGGGCGCGCAACTGCGCGCGCCCGAGACCGTCGACGAGGAGCAGGCAGCCGCGGTCGGCGCTGCCGAGCCGCAGGTTCGGGCCACCGACCGGGACGCCGAGAGCGCCCAGGATCGCGGGGAAGAGCTCCGCGAGGGTCGTCTCGCCGTAGCGAGGGAGCACCGGCGCGGGAACGGTCACGTGCCAGCTATCACGCGGGACGGCTCGTCGCCACCGACAGGGCGGCGGCGAAGTCGATCAGCCGCTGCACGGCGCTGTCGCCCTCGGCCGTGCCGCTCACCCTGAGGGTCAGGTCGTCGGAGGTGACCTGACCGGTGTACCCGTGGTCTGCGTCGCAGTTCTCGTCGGCGCATCCGGCCGGCTCGAGGTCGACCCGGCCGACGATCCCCCAGCCGACCGTGAGCGTCGCCTCGGTGGGCACCTGCGCGGTGCGGTAGCGCGCGGGCTCGGGGATGACCGAGCTCAGCAGCACGGACTGGATGCTGCGCAGCGGCACGGCCTCGACGCTGGTCGTGGCGTGCGGCTGCGCCTTGGGGTCGGCCGGCGGATGGTCGTCGGTGTGCAGGACGATCAGCCGGGTGTCGGTCAGCACCAGCACCGAGACGTGGCGGCGTACCTCCATCTCCGCGTCGAACGTCGCCTCGTGGTGGACGATCCAGTCCCTCGCCGACTCCGTCGCCAGCGCGCCCTCGACGCCGTGCACCACCAGCTCGGGGAAGTAGCCGCAGCGTTCGATCTCCGACCGGAGGTCGTCCAACGTGCTTGTCGTCATGGGCCCATCCTGACACCTCCGACCTACCCGGTCGCGAGACACTCGTCAAGACGGTGGACGGGGACGGCTCGTGACCCGGGGAGGCACAGATCGAGATCCCGCTGGCGCGGTTCTCCGCGCTCCTCGACCGGTCGTGGCGCCTCGCCTCCGCGAGACGCCGGATCCTCGGCATCACCGGCGCGCCCGCCGCGGGCAAGTCGACGCTCGCAGAGCGGCTCGTCGCGGAGCTCAACGACGCGCGGCCGGGCACCGCCGCGCTCGTCGGCATGGACGGCTTCCACCTCGCCCAGGCCGAGCTCGAACGCCTCGGCATCGCCGAGCGCAAGGGCGCGCCGCACACGTTCGACGGCCACGGCTACGTCGCCCTGCTGCAGCGGCTCCGCGCGAACGACGACCCCGTGGTCTATGCGCCGCTGTTCCGGCGCGAGATCGAGGAGCCCGTCGCGTGCGCCGTCCCGGTCGGCCGCGACGTCCCGCTCGTCGTGACCGAGGGCAACTACCTGCTCGGCGCCGAGGGCGTCTGGGCGGGCATCCGTCCGCTGCTCGACGAGGTCTGGTACGTCGACCTCCCCGACACCGTTCGCAGGGAACGGCTCGCGAGACGCCACGAGGACTTCGGCCGGACCAGGGAGCAGGCCTGGGCACGGGCGCTCGGCAGCGACGAGCGCAACGCCGAGGTCGTCCGGTCGACCCGCGATCGCGCCGACGTCGTCGTCACGTCCCCGGCATGAGCGCCGTGACGATCTCCTCGACCACGTCCTCCGGCGCGCGGGGGGCGAGCATGCCGGGCAGGGTGAGGTGTTCGACGACGAGTCCGCTGATCGCGAGGTACAGCAACAGCACGGTGGTGCGATCGCCCGGCATGCCGGACTCGGCATGGCCCCGGACGTCGCGCTCATGGTTGGCGCGGATCGTCGCGGTGAGCGTCTCGCGCAGCTCCGGGCGCCTGGTCGCCTCCAGCCGCAGCTCGAGCAGCGCGAGGTAGCCGTCGCGGTCGCCGACGACCCGGCCGAACAGCGCCTGCAGCTGCGCGACGGCCGCGGCTCTCGTCGGGCCCGCCCGCTCGGCGGCCTCGGCCTCGGCGGTGCTCGGCATCATCCGGACGTGGATCCTGCGACCGACGTGGTTGAACAGGTCGTCGCGCGTGGAGAAGTAGTTCGACGCCGTGCCCACCGGCACGCCCGCCCCGGTGTCGACCGCGCGGAAGGTGAGGCCGCGAGCCCCCTCCCGCGCGAGCACCTCGATCGCCGCGTCGACGAGCGCCGTCCGCCGCTCCGGGTTCCGTGCCATCGCCGTCCTCCGAGGATCTCGCCCTGGACATCGTTAACCACTACATCTAGAGTACAACACTCATAGTGGTTAAGCCAGGCACGAATCTCGACAGGAGCCCCCATGCGAAAGCTCGTCTACCTCGTCGCGTCGACGCTCGACGGCTTCGTCGCCGACCCCACCAGGAAGGACCCGTCCGACACGGTCTTCCTGCTCGCCGGCGACCACGCGGAGCCGCTGATGCGGGAGTACCCCGAGATGGTCCCGCACCACATCCGGCCGATGGTGGGCCTCGAGGGCGCGGAGAACCGCCACTTCGACACCGTCCTCGAGGGCCGGGTGTCGTACGTCATGGGGCTGGGCATGGGGGTCGAGAACGCGTACCCGCACATGCGGCACCTCGTGTTCTCCTCGACCCTCACCGAGGTGCCCGACCCACGGATCGAGCTCGTCGCCGGCGATCCCGTCGAGAAGGTGCGCGACCTCAAGAAGGAGGACGGCAAGGACATCTGGCTCTGTGGTGGCGGTGCGCTCGCCGGCGCCGTGCGCGACGAGGTCGACGAGATCCACCTCAAGCTCAACCCCGTCGTCATCGGGTCGGGCACGCCGCTCTTCGACGCCGGCTTCGGGATCGACAGGTACGCGCTCGCGTCGAGCCGTGTCTTCGACGGCAGCGGCGTCGTCCTGCTGCGCTACGTCCGGGAGCGGTGACCGGCCGGCACACCGCCTCAGGAGTCGAGGAAGCGCAGCACCGCCAGCACTCGCCGGTGGTCGTGCTCGCTGCCCGGTGGCAGGCCGAGCTTGGTGAAGATGCTGCTGATGTGCTTCTCGATCGCCCCCTGGCTCAGCACGAGGTGGTCGGCGATGCCGGTGTTGGAGCGGCCCTCCGCCATCAGCCCGAGCACCTCGCGCTCGCGGGTCGACAGCTCCGACAGCGGGTCGCGCCGGCGGCTGCGGACGAGGAGCTGGGCGACCACCTCGGAGTCGAGTGCCGTGCCGCCGTCGATGACGCGACGCAGCGCGTCGAGGAACTCGGCGACGTCGGCGACCCGGTCCTTGAGCAGGTACCCGACACCGCGGGTGTCACCGGCGATGAGGTCGACGGCGTACCGCTCCTCGACGTACTGCGAGAGCACGAGCACCGCGACATCGGGGTGGTTGCGCCGGATCACGAGCGAGGCGCGCAACCCCTCGTCGGTGTGGGTCGGCGGCATGCGGACGTCGGCGACGACGGCGTCCGGCGGGTCCTTCTCGACGGCCCGGAGCAGCTGGTCGGCGTCCGGCACCGCCGTGACGTCGTAGCCCGCGCTCTCGATCAGGCGGACGAGGCCTTCTCGCAGCAGCACGGAGTCCTCGGCGATCACGACGCGCACGGCAGCTCCATGACGACTCGGGTGGGCCCGCCTCGCGGGCTCTCGACCTGGAACGTCCCGTCCAGTGCGGCCACCCTACGTTCCAGCCCGGCCAGCCCGGTGCCGGTGGTGGGGTCGGCACCGCCCACGCCGTCGTCCTCGACCTCGACCCGCAGGATGTCGGCGGCGCGCGTGACCGTGACCTGCGCGCGCTCCGCCTGGGCGTGCCGGGAGATGTTCGTGAGGGCCTCGGCGACGACGAAGTAGGCGGCGGCCTCGATGGTGACGTCGGCGCGTTCGCCCGGCTCGACCTTCACGTCGACCGGTACGGCGCATCTGGCGGCCAGCGCCGAGAGCGCCGCGTCGAGACCGCGGTCGGTGAGCACGGCGGGATGGATGCCGCGGACCAGCTCGCGCAGGTCGGCGAGGGCGGCTTTGGCCTCCTCGTGCGCCTTGACGATGAGCCCACGGACGGCGGCCGGATCCTCGTCGTACGTCGCCCGCGCCACCCCGAGATCCATCGCCAGTGCCACCAGCCGCTGCTGCGCGCCGTCATGCAGGTCGCGTTCGATGCGCCTGCGCTCCGCGTCGGCCGCGTCGACGACGCCCGCCCGGCTCGTGCGCAGCGTGCTCACCTCGGCGGTGAGCTGTTCCTTCTCGCTCGGCCCGAGCAACGCGCGGACGAGTGCCGTGTCCACGATGACCGTGCCGCGCGCCAACCAGGGCGCGGTGACGAGCAGCACCGCGCCACCCAGGGACATGACGCCGGTGAGGAGGAACTCCATCCGCTCGCCGAACATGTAGAAGGGCGCGCACAGCAGGACCAGGCCCACCACCCAGCTGCCTGCGACGAGGCCTGCGGTGACCGCACTCACCGGCAGCCGGAGGACGCAGTACGCGATCTCGCGCCAGCGGTCCCTCGAGCGCAGCAGGAAGAACGGCGAACGGATGACCCGGCGACGACCCTCCAGCGGGCTCGCCGCCACGGAGACCCCGGTGAACCCGCGCAGCCGCAACCGTTCGAGGTTCGCGAACGTGCGGGCGAGGCCCATGGTCAACCACAGCAGGGGCGTGCCGAGGAAGAGGAACGGGATCGTGATGAGCGCAGCCAGGATGAGCGGCAGGACGAGCGCGAAGTAGACCGCACCGAGGAGCAGGCCCAGGACGGCGTAGAGCGTGTAGAGCCACGGCTCGGCGGTGACCGGTGCCCGCAGCCAGGACGGGATGCGCTCCCATCTGGTGGCCTCGGCGGCGCCCGGCTCAGGTGCCGCCATCTCCCACCTCACCATCGACTCGGTTGTCGCTCGGCTCCCGTGAGCCCGACCTGCACAGACAGCTACTTGCGGGTCGGGTTGGTGACATCTGCACAGCATGTCGTCGACGCGTCGCCTTCACCTTAGGGCGACAGCCTGGGAGCAGACAGCAGGCAAGCCCCCAACCACGGGTGGGGAATTCCCCCGTACCGATTCGGGAGCCCGCGCCATAGTTGTCCGGGCTCGACGCGACAAGTCTGTAGGCGACAGGCATCCACGTTCGCGAAAGGGCCCATCCATGACTGCGCTCGCGATGGTTCTGGCCTTGGCCGGGGCCGCATGCTATGCGGTCGGCGCGGCACTCCAACACCAGCAGGCCACGAAGACCAGTGCTCACGGTCTTCACCCGCGACTGCTCGCGCGACTCGCTCGCCGACCCCGCTGGCTCGCCGGGATCGTCGCCAACCTGGCCGGAGCCGGGCTGCACGTTCTCGCTCTGTCCCTCGCGCCGCTCGCGTTGATCCAGCCGATCGGCGTGATGACCGTCGCCTTCGCGGTACCGGCGGGCGCGCTGCTCCGCCGCCGCAGGCCGCAGGCGGGCGAGCTCGTCGCCGCCGGGGCCGTCTCCGCCGGTCTCGCCCTGCTCATGACCACCCTGCGCGCACCCACCGAGGTGCCCGCCCTGCAGTTCCTCGACGTCGTCCCGCTCGCAGGTGCCGTCGTCGCCGTCCTCGGCATCACCTCGCTCGTCGTGCGTCGCATCGACGGACCCGTACGGACCATCGTGCTGGCCTCGGGAGCCGGCCTCGCGTTCGGCGTGACGTCCGCGATGCTGCGCCCGATCATGTTCACCTTCACGGCGTCGGGCCTCTCCTTCACCCTCGGCTGGTTCGTGCTCGCGGCGGTCTCGGTGGCGGGCATCGGCATGCTGCTCCAGCAGACGTCGTTCCAGACCGGACGGCTCGGCCTCGCCATCGCCGTCATCACGGTCGTGGACCCGCTCGCCGCGATCGGCGTCGGCGCGGGCCTGCTCCACCAGCCGGTGCACGTCGGCAGCGTCACCGCCACCGGCACGGCCGTCCTCCTCGTGCTGGGTGGAGTGGCGCTGCTGTGCCGCCGGTTTCGCCGGCCCTACCCCACCGGCACCGACGGAACGGCGTCCCTACGCTCGTCGTCGCGCGGACTCCGCGTCCTGATCGGCGCCGACACCTACCCGCCGCACGTCAACGGGGCCGCGTACTTCTCGCACCGGCTGGCCCACGGACTGGCGGCGCGCGGACACGAGGTGCACGTGTGCTGCCCGTCGGCCGACGGCGACGCGACGGTCGAGCGGGACGGACCCGTGTACGTCCACCGGGTGCGGTCGATGCGCACGCCGTTCCACCACTCGTTCCAGGTGGGCTCGCCGCTGTACGTCCGTACCGATGTCGGACGGGTGCTCGCCGAGGTGCGGCCCGACGTCGTCCACGTGCAGAACCACTTCCTCGTGGGACGGGCGCTGTCGTCGCTCGCCGGGCGCCGGGACCTGCCGCTTGTGGCGACCAACCACTTCATGCCGGAGAACCTGCTGCCGTACCTCCCGCTGCCCGGTCCGCTCGCCCGCCTGGTGACCAGGGTCGCGTGGCTCGACCTCGCCCGGGTGTTCGGTCCCGCCCACGCGGTGACGACACCGACTCCCACGGCCGCGCGACTGGTGCGCGCGTCCGGCATCGGGATGGAGGTGGAGGCCGTCTCGTGCGGCATCGACCTCAGCAGGTTCCACGAGTCGGACACGAGCGGCACCGCGACGGACACGAAGAGGCTCCTGTTCGTGGGGCGGCTCGACGTCGAGAAGCACATCGACGACATCATCGACGCCCTCCCCACCGTGCGGCGCTCCGTCGACGCCGAGCTGCTGGTCGCCGGCATCGGCAACCTCCAGGAGCCGCTCGAACGGCGGGCCCGCGAACGCGGCGTCGCCGAGCACGTGACGTTCCTCGGCTTCGTGCCCGACGAGGACCTGCCGGCGCTGTACTCGTCCGCCGACGTGTTCTGCATGCCGGGGACGGCGGAGCTGCAGAGCCTCGTGACGCTCGAGGCGATGGCGACGGGCCGCCCGGTGGTGGCCGCCGACGCGATGGCGCTCCCCCACCTGTGCCAGGACGGCAGGAACGGGTACCTGCACACGCCCAGAGACGTGGCGGAGCTGGCGGAGCACGTGACGACGATCCTCACCGACGACGCCCTGCGCGCCCGGATGGGCAAGGAGAGCCTCGCCATCGCCGCGGAGCACGACGAGTCGGCGTCGCTGCGCCGTTTCGAGGAGATCTACGCCCGGGTCACCGGGTTCGAGCTGCCTGCGCAGCGCAGCGTACGGGAGCCTGTCGCCGCGTAACCGGCCCTGCCGCGCAGGTACACGGCGAACCCCACCGGTCGAGCAGCGGTGGGGTTCGCTACGTTCGGGGGCGGTAACCGGTGGGCGCGCCGGTCACGCAGGGTCGGCGACGCGTCACCGGGCGCCTTGTACGGTAGGCGGACACGAGACGACCACGCTGCCGAGACGGAGCTATGCATGAGCAGGTTTGTCGTCGTCGGGGACCTGATGACCGACGTGGTGGCCATGGTCATGGGCCCGGTCACGCTCGGCATGGACACCCCCGCGTGGATCGAGAGCTACGGCGGCGGCTCGGGCGCCAACGTGGCCGCCTGGCTCGGCGTCCAGGGCGAGACCGTCACCTACGTCGCGCGCCGCGGCCCGGACGTGGTCGGGCGCACCAGGGAGATGGAGCTGCTCGGGTACGGCATCGACGCCAGGGTCGTCATGGACCAGAGCCGCCCCACGGGCACCTGCATCGTGATCGTCAGCGAGCGCGGTGAGCGCAGCCAGTTCCCCGACCCGGGGGCCAACGCGGCGCTCGCGCCCGAGGACATCCCGAGGGACGTCTTCGACCGCGACACCCACCTGCACCTGTCCGGGTACCCGCTCGCCCACGAGGGCGGCCGCGACGGGGCTCTCACCGCCCTCCGGTACGCGGTCGACGTCGGCGCGACCATCTCGGTCGACACGCCGTCGACCCTCCTGCTCGAGCGCATCGGCGGCGACACCTTCCTCGGCCACGTCGCGGGCGCGAGCATGCTGCTCGCCAACCACGAGGAGGCGAGTCACCTCTCCGGCGAGCACGACTCGTACGGCGCGGCACGCACCCTGACCAAGCACTTCCCCCACGTCGTGGTCACCGACGGCGCCGACGGCGCGGTCTGGTGCTCGGCCGGCGAGAACCCCGTGCACGCCCCGGCCGAACGCGTCCGCGTGACCGACCCCACCGGTGCGGGCGACGCGTTCTGCGCCGGTCTGCTCCCCCGCTGGCTCGCGGGCGCCCACCCCGCCGAGGCCCTGGCCGCCGGAGCGACCGTCGCCGCGCGTGCCCTCACCCAGGCCGGCGCCCGCCCCGTCGACTGAGCCGCCCGCCACGCCGGCGTCGGGCGCAGCCGAACCCGTGAGGGCACCCCGGCCGGGTCAGGGCACGGTGAGGGTGCCCCTCACCTGCCGGCACTGCGTGACGGCATCCCCCTCAGCGCCAGGACGTGCGCATCGCGGTAGTCACCGCGAACGGGTCGGCACCGGACTGCGAGCGCAGGATGCCCTCGCCCTCGGGGCTGCCGGTGTAGACGGGGTCGCCGCCGCTCACCCAGCGCTGCCACGCCTTCCCGTACGCCTTGGCCCGGCCCGCGTTCGCGCCGAGCTCGTCGGGGACGCCGTGCCACACCACGGCGGTCGGTCGCAGCGTGCCGCGCAGCAGGCGCACGCCCGCCACGAAGCGGGTGGCATCGCCCGTCGGCGCGTCGAGCAGGTAGCGAGGGATGACGTACCTGGGTGTCGCGATCGGGCCGAGCGCCTCGTCGAGTGCCGTGGCGAACCGCGCGGACTCCGTCGAGGTCACGCCGTCGAGTGAGAACTGATAGCTGCCGTCGGGCTCGACGTCCCAACGCACCGACTCCGCGCCGCGCGCCGCCAGCTCCGCGGCGCACAACCCGTCGGCGACCGCGTAGGCGATGCGGAGGCTGTCGACGGGGCGCGCGGCGGCCGCGACGAGCCCGCCGGCGCGCCATGCTCGGACGATGAGGGCGATCAGCGAGCCGACCATCGCGAGGACGAGCGCCGCGGCCACCCAGATCAGGCGGAACCGCAGCATCGCCAACGACGCCACGAGCGACACCGCCGCCGCTACGGGCGCGCGCCCCGCGCCACGCGGCGGCGAGCCCTTCGCCAGCTGGACCCCCTGCTCGGCCGGGAGCGCCGCGGGGAGGACCGCACTCGACTCCCCCGACACCAGGCTGCTCGCGCGCCTGGTCGCGGCCGGCTGCCGAGCGGACCGCACGCGAAGCGTGTGGACGAAGCGGTCGTCGTACGGTTCGCCGACCCGCCACAGGTCGGACACCCGCCGCCGGTCGCCGGCGCGGACCAGCATCGCGGCGTTGACCGCCTCGAACTCGATGACGGGCGGCGGTGCGTACGGCGACAGCGCGACGTCGACGTGTGCGACCCCGCCGACCACCTCGCCGTGGTCGTCGACAGCGTAGTAACCGTGGTGCTTGCGCACGAACCGACCCCAGTCGGCCGTTCCCTTCGGGTGGTCTTCGGTCACGCAGACCACGGTCCAGGTGAGCGCGACCTTGTCGGGCCAGGAGGGATCGGTACGCAGCGCGCGGCCGCGGGTCTGCACCACCGCGGTCGGCGTCGTCGCCGTCGTGAGGTCGATGACACCGCTCACGCCCCTGGCGTCCCAGCCCTCACCGAGCAGCGCTCTCGTGCCGACGAGCACTCGGCAGCCGCCGGCCTCGAAGAACGCCGTCACCAGACGCACCCACTGACGGCTCTGCCACCTGCCGGTGACCTCGACCACGCCCACCGCGTCGACCGGCACCGGATCGAGCTCGATCAACGGCGCGTGCTCGGCGACGTAGGCGTGCAACGCGCGCGCCGTCGCCGCCTCCGCGACGACGGACCTGCCGGTCACCAGCACCGGATGGAGGCCGGCGGTCTCCTCGGAGCCGACGAGCCCATCGAGCACCAGGCGCGCGGACCCCGCATCGGTGGCGAGCACGCCGCGGAGCCCGGCCGGCAGCGTCGCGGTCGCCCGTTCGTGGTCGCACAGCACGAGCATGCGGAAGCGGTCGCCGAGGTTGGTCGACTCCGCGTGGACGATCTGCGCCACCGCGTCGGTCTTGGCGGCGCTGCGGGCGAGCACCCGGTCGACCGGTGAGCGTCCCGTCCTGATCCCCGCACGGGTCAACCGGTAGCCGATGCTGGGCAACGCCTCCCTGATCCGCCCGCAGGCCTCGAGATCGCCCTCGGCGTCGGACTTCGTGAGGCAGCGGCGCACCCAGTCGTCGATGAGGCGTACCCAGTCCTCCGCGGTCGGGCGGGTGCGGTGCTCCTCGCGTATGCGGGCGCCTTCGGGCAACGCCAGGAGGCCCGCGTGGTACATGCGCAGCGCCGCGCGGGCGGCGTCCGGCGCCTCCTTCTCGATGCGGTACCACGGCAGCACCGTGCCCTCGCCGGTCGCCCGGCGGACGAACCGCTCGTCGAGCCACCGCAGGAACGGCACCGAACCGAACGACGGATCGGTGAGGTCGGTGACGAGCTCCACGAACCGCTCGTTCTCCCCCGCCAGCCAGTCGGTCTCCGACGGCGTCGGCGTGGTCAGCCAGACCAGCTCGCCGAACGGGGCGAGGCTGCCCTCGCGTACCGCCGCGGGGACCGAGGCGGCGTAGACCGGTGCACCGAACAGCTCCCTGACGAGGCCGGCCTGGTCGGGCGTCAACGTGTCGGGCGGTGTCGCCGTCAGCCCCAGCACGCGGGCCTGCGGCAGCTCCGCGAGCAGCTCGGCCAGCAGCCGGCCCCAGACCTCGAGCAGGTGGTGGCACTCGTCGAGCACGAGGGTCAGCTCGGGCTGTGCCCGAAGTGCCTCGACCAGCGCGCGCCCGTTCGGATGCAGGCGGTCGACGAGCGACTCGGGCTCGCCCGACGTGACGCCGGGTGCCAGCGCACCCTCCTCGTCGACCTCGTCGTCCGGCTCGAACGTCGCGAGCGACTGGTACGTGAGCACCGTGACGGGCCGGCTCAGGTCACGGTCGGTGCCCACCTCGGCGGTGGCCGGGGTGAACCGCCGCCACTCCTTCACCCACTGCGCCTGGATCGCGGTGTTGGGCCCGAAGACCACGGTCGGACACGCCATCCGGCGGGCGTACTCGAGCCCGACGAGCGTCTTGCCCGCACCGGGCGGCAGCACCACCCAGCCGCGCCGACGTCCAGCCGACGTCGCCGCCGCCAGGGCCTCCAGCGCCTCGCGCTGGTGCCGGCGCAGCGGGACGGCGGGCGCGGTCCTCGCGAACGCCGTGGCCACCGTGAGGTCCGCCGGCGGCGCCGGGTCAGCGGACAACGGCGCTCTCACGGCTGCGGCGCCGCATCAGCCACGCGGCGAGCACCCCACCGAGGAAGCCGAACAGGTGCCCCTGCCACGAGACGTACGGCATGCCCGGCAGGACGCCGCTGAGCATGCCGCCGTACAGCAGGAGCACGACGACGCTCACGGCGATCGACCCGACGCTGCGGACGAACAGCCCGCGGACGAGGAGGAAGCCGAGCAGGCCGAAGATGACCCCGCTCGCACCGACCACCACGGTGCCCGGACTACCCAGGAACCACGCACCGAGGCCACTGGTGAGGGCGGTGATCACGACGACCCCGAGGAAGCGTGCCGCGTTGACGACGAGGTACGTGGCGAACGCGAGCACCGCGTACGACGTGCTGTTGGCGATGAGGTGCTCGAACCCGGCGTGCAGGAACGGGGCGAAGAGCAGGCCGTCGAGCCCGCCCAGGTCGCGGGGGTGGATGCCGTAGCCGTCCAGCCTGCCCCCGAGCACGGTGTCGACGATCTCCAGCGCCCAGAGCAGGCCGAGCGAGACGCCGACGACCAGCAGGGCACCCGGGGCGCGGTCCGTCCAGTGCTGACTGAGACGGGTGCGACGAGCGGTGCCGTGGTCCATCGCCCCATTGTCCCCCTCAGGCGGCCGGGTGGGCTCCCCGGACCCCGCGCACAGCACTGTCTCAGCTCTCCGTGACCTCCTCGGCGGGTCACGTTCGGCGAACGCGCGCCCACCGGCGACAATCTGTGCATGCCACGTCGTCGTTCGAGCACCCCACCCCCACCGGAGGACTTCGAGGAGCGGATCGTCGACATCGACGTCTCCTCGGAGATGCGCGAGAGCTACCTCGAGTACGCGTACTCGGTGATCTACTCCCGCGCGCTCCCCGACGCCCGCGACGGTCTCAAGCCGGTGCAGCGGCGCATCCTCTACCAGATGCGCGAGATGGGCCTGCGTCCCGACCGCGGCCACGTCAAGTGCGGACGCGTCGTCGGCGACGTCATGGGCAAGCTGCACCCGCACGGCGACTCCGCCATCTACGACACCCTCGTCCGCATGGCGCAGGCGTTCACGATGCGGCTGCCGCTGGTCGACGGGCACGGCAACTTCGGCTCACTCGACGACGGACCCGCGGCGTACAGGTACACGGAGTGCCGCCCGGCCGAGCCCGCGGCCGCCATGACCGACGACCTCGACGAGGACGTCGTCGACTTCCGGCCGAACTACGACGGCCAGCTCACCGAGCCCGAGGTACTGCCCGCGGCCATCCCCAACCTGCTCGTCAACGGCGCCGCCGGGATCGCGGTCGGCATGGCCACGAACATGCCGCCGCACAACCTCGGCGAGGTCGTCGCCGCGTGCCGGCACCTGATCGACCATCCCGACGCCACCCTCGACGACCTGATGCGTTTCGTGCCGGGACCCGACCTGCCGTCCGGCGGCAAGATCGTCGGGCTCGACGGCATCCGCGAAGCGTACGAGTCCGGCCGCGGCACGTTCCGCATGCGCGCGACGGCACGGGTCGACAACGTCACGCCACGACGGAAGGGCATCGTCGTGACCGAGCTGCCGCTGTCGGTCGGACCGGAGAAGGTCAAGGAACGCATCGGCGACCTCGTCCGCTCCAAGCGACTGGCCGGCATCCACGACGTGCAGGACTACACCGACCGCACGCAGGGGATGCGCCTGGTCATCGAGATCAAGGGCGGCTTCAACCCCGACGCGGTGCTCGAGCAGCTCTACCGGCACACCCAGCTCGAGGACTCGTACGGCATCAACAACGTCACGCTCGTCGACGGCCAGCCGCGCACCCTCGGGCTGCGCGACATGATCCAGGTGTTCGTCGAGCACCGCTTCGACGTCGTCCGCAGGCGCACCGCGTTCCGGCGCACCAAGCGCGAGGAACGGCTGCACCTCGTCGACGGCCTGCTCGTCGCACTGCTCGACATCGACGAGGTCATCCAGGTGATCCGCGGCAGCGACAACACCGCGGCCGCCAAGGAGCGCCTGATGCAGATCTTCGACCTCTCCGAGATCCAGGTGCAGTACATCCTCGACACGCCGCTGCGCCGGCTCACCAGGTTCGACCGACTGGAGCTGGAGAAGGAGGGCGAGGACCTCAGGCGCGAGATTGCCGAGCTGACCGCCATCCTCGAGTCCGAGGACGAGCTGCGACGCGTGGTCTCGACCGAGCTCGCCGACGTCGCCAAGCGGTACGCCACCCCCCGGCGCACGGTGCTCCTCGAGTCGGCGGGCCAGCCGGCCGCGACCACCCCGCTCGAGGTCACCGACGACCCGTGCCTGGTCCTGCTGTCGTCCACGGGCCTGCTCGCCCGCACCACCACCACCGACCCGCTGCCCCGCGAGGGTGGGCGCGCGAAGCACGACGTGCTCACCTCGTGCGTCACCGCGACCGCACGCGGCGAGGTGGGCGCGGTGACCAACGACGGCCGCCTGGTCAGGATCTCGGTCGTCGACCTGCCCGCGCTGCCTCCGTCGGCGAGCACCCCCAGCCTGTCCGGCGGGGCACCGCTGCGCGAGTTCGTGTCCCTCGAACGCCGCGAGCGCGTCGTCGGTCTCACGTCACTCGTCGGCGGAGGCGCGGGGCTCGCCGTCGGCACGGCGCAGGGCATCGTCAAGCGGGTCTCCCCCGACTACCCCGGCAACCGCGACGGATTCGACGTGATCTCGCTCAAGGACGGCGACCACGTCGTCGGCGTCGTCGATCTCGCGAGTGACGACGCCGAGCTGTGCTTCGTCACCAGCGACGCGCAGGTCCTCCACTTCCCCGCGTCCGGTGTCCGTCCGCAGGGACGCGCGGCCGGCGGCATCGCGGGCGTCCGCCTTTCCCCGTCGGCGAAGGTCAGCTGGTTCGGCGCGATCGAGCCGGGCACCGACGCCGTCGTGGTGACCATCGCCGGTCCGTCCGACGCCCTGCCGGGCACGGTTCCAGGCGCGGCGAAGGTGACGCCGTTCGACGAGTACCCCGCCAAGGGGCGCGGCACCGGAGGCGTCCGGTGCCACCGCTTCCTCAAGGGCGAGGACACGCTGCTCGTGGGGTGGGCGGGTGCTGCGCCGCCACGCGCGGCCGCCGCGTCGGGCGTCGCGGTCGACCTCCCCACCGAGCACGGCCGCCGCGACGGCTCCGGCACGGCGCTGAAGAACGCCGTCGCCGCCATCGGCTGACCGGCTCCGTACCGCGTTCACCCATCCCGATGGGTGAACGCGTGTGGCCCGTGAATCACGATGTGGCATCCGTCTCTGGGTCGGGCACGGAAGGCCTTGACACAGAGCCGTCGACGGGCGAGAGTCCACCGTGATGACAACGTTGTCTACGCGTCGGTCAGTCGAGCGTGTACGGGCCACCATGGCCGACGTGGCGCGCCTCGCCGGTGTGTCGCTCAAGACCGTGTCCCGGGTCGTCAACGACGAGGCCGGCGTGCACACGGCGACCACGACCCGCGTACGCGAGGCGATCGACGAGCTCAACTACCGGCGCAACCACGGGGCCAGCCTGCTGCGCCGCGGCGCGGGCACGACGAGCATCGGGCTCGTCGTCGAAGACCTCGCCGACCCCTTCTACTCGGCAGTGGCGGCCGGCGTCGAGCAGACGGCGCGGCTGCGCGGCCACCTGCTGTTCACCGGGTCGGGCGAGGCCGACGAGACGCGTGCCCGCGACATCGCGCTGACGTTCTGCGCGCGCCAGGTCGACGGCCTCATCGTCGTCCCGGCGAAGGACGACCACAGCTGGCTGCAGCCCGAGGTCGACCGCGGCATCCCCGTGGTCTTCGTCGACCGGCCCGTCACGGGCTGCACCGGTGACGAGGTCGTCGTCGACAACCGCGGCGGTATCAGGGCCGCCGTCTCGCACCTCGTCGGTCACGGCCATCGGCGGATCGCGTTCCTCGGTGACGACCCCGAGTTCTGGACCGCCCAGCAGCGGTGCGACGCGTACCGCAAGGCCATGGCGTCCCGCCGCCTGTCCGTACGCGACCTCGTCGCCATGGGACCCCACGAGCACTTCGCGCTCGCCGACCGCATGCGCACCTGGCTGGACCAGGACGATCCGGTCACCGCGCTCATCGCGGGGAACAACAGGATCAGCACGGTGCTGCTCCGCGTGCTCGCCACCCTCGGCCGCCGCGACCTCGCGCTGGTGAGCTTCGACGACTTCGAGCTCGCGGATATCCTCGACCCGCCCGTCACGGTCATCGCGCAGGATCCGCAGAAGATCGGCCAGGAGGCCGCCACCGCGCTCTTCGCCCGCATCGAGGGCGCGCACGGCGCGCCCCGCCAGCTGGTGCTGCCCACCCGCCTCGTCCCGCGCGGCTCGGGTGAGCTCCCACCATGGAACCGGCACGACCTCAGGTAACGGAAACATCGATCAGGAGGACGGTATGGCCACATCGAAGGGCCGCCTACGCGCGTTCCTCGCACTCGTCGTGGGCGCGACACTCGCGCTGAGCGCGTGCGGCGGGGCGACACAGAGCGGTGAGGAGGCGAACAAGAGCCAGACCAAGGAGGCGAAGACCTCCGGCAAGATCGCGTTCCTCCTCCCCGAGAACAAGACGGCGCGCTACGAGGCCGCCGACCGTCCTGGCTTCGTCAACCGGATGAAGGAGATCTGCCCCGACTGCACGATCGACTACAAGAACGCCAACCAGCAGGCCGACCTCCAGCAGCAGCAGGCTGACGCCGCGCTGACCAACGGCGCCGACGTCCTCGTCATCGACCCCGTCGACAGCGAGGCCGCCGCGAAGATCGTCGACAAGGCCAAGGGCCAGAACGTCCCGGTGCTGTCGTACGAGCGCCTCATCCTCAACTCCGAGCCGGACTGGTACATCTCGTTCGACAACGTCAAGGTCGGCGAGGAGCAGGCCACGTCGTTGCTGGCCAAGCTCGATGACCTCGGCACGACGAAGAAGGGCGAGATCGTGATGATCAACGGCTCGCCCACCGACAACAACGCCAAGCTGTTCAAGCAGGGCGCGCACTCCGTCCTCGACGGCAAGGTGAAGATCGGCAAGGAGTACGACACGCCCGAGTGGAGCCCGGACAACGCCCAGAAGCAGATGGACCAGGCGATCACCGCGCTCGGCAAGGACAAGATCGTCGGCGTCTACGCCGCCAACGACGGCACCGCGGGTGGTGCGATCGCCGCCATGAAGAAGGCGGGCTTCGACCTGGGCCAGGTGCCGGTCACCGGCCAGGACGCCGAGGTCGCCGGGCTGCAGCGCGTCGTCGCGGGCGAGCAGTACATGACGATCTACAAGCCGATCATGGACGAGGCCGCGAAGGCCGCCGACATCGCGTACGACCTGCTCCAGCAGAAGACGCCGGAGAAGCAGGCCGACACCGAGAACGGCGGCAAGGCCAAGATCCCGTCGACGTTCCTGCCGGTGAAGGCCGTCACGGTCGACAACCTGCAGGACACCGTCCTCGCGGACAAGTGGATCAGCTACAAGGACCTGTGCGCAGGCCAGTACGCAGCGGACTGCAAGAAGGCCGGTATCAAGGACGCGGCCTGACCGTCGCGGCCGGTGCGTCCGCCCTCGGTGGACGCACCGGCCGCGCGGGTCACCGTGTATCCGACGACGAGAGGGAGTAGGCAGGTGGACGAACCCGTCTTGCGGCTGCGAGGCGCCAGCAAGCGCTTCGGCGCCGTCCAGGCGTTGCAGGGTGTCGATCTCGACGTCCATGCCGGCGAGGTGATCGCGCTCGTGGGCGACAACGGTGCCGGCAAGTCCACCCTGATCAAGGGGATCGCCGGCGTCCAGCCGTTCGACGGCGGCACGATCGAGGTGGGCGGCCGGGCCGCGCGGATCACCAGCCCGCAGCAGGCGACCGCGCTCGGCGTCGCCACGATCTACCAGGACCTCGCGTTGTGCGACAACCTCGACGTCGTCGCCAACCTCTTCCTCGGGCACGAACCACTCCACCTGGCCAGGCTCGACGAGACGTCGATGGAGAAGCGGGCCCACGGCCTGCTGGCCCAGCTGTCCGTCCGCATCCCCTCGGTACGCACCCGCGTCGCGTCGCTCTCCGGAGGTCAGCGGCAGTCGGTCGCGATCGCGAGGTCGCTCATCGGCGAGCCCACGGTCGTCCTGCTCGACGAGCCCACCGCGGCACTCGGTGTCGAGCAGACGGCGCAGGTGCTGCAGCTCGTCACGCGGCTGCGCGAGCGCGGTCTCGCCGTGCTGCTGATCAGCCACAACCTCGCCGACGTGTTCGCCGTCTCCGACCGCATCGAGGTGCTGCGGCTGGGCGCCAACGGCGGCTCGTTCCGTACGGCCGAGGCGCGCAACGAGGACGTCGTCGCCGCGATCACCGGCGCCACCGAGGAACGGCTGGGCCAGGCGCTCGCCGAGGCCAAGGCCGCGCATGCCGAGACCGCGCATGCCGAGACCGTGGGAGAGGCGGACCGATGAGCACCGTCGAGCGCGACCCCAGACTCGTGAAGCCCGACAACAGCCTCGGCGGCCACCTGTCGGCGACCGGGCGACGCATCGCCGGCGGCGAGCTCGGCTCGCTGCCCGTGATCATCGGCCTGATCCTCACCTGGATCGTGTTCATGATCCTCAACGACCGCTTCCTCTCCGCGCTCAACCTCACCAACCTGATGCTGCAGATCGCGGCCACCGGCACGATCGCCGTCGGCGTGACGTTCGTCCTGCTGCTCGGCGAGATCGACCTGTCGGTCGGCTCGGTGAGCGGTGTCACGTCCGCGGTGCTCGCCGTGCTCGTCACCCGCGCGGGCTGGGGCGACTGGGCGGCCGTGGCGTTCGCGGTGCTCGTGGGAGTCGTCATCGGGCTCCTGCACGGCACGATGTTCACGAAGCTGCGCATGCCCGCGTTCGTCGTGACGCTGGCCGGCCTCATCGGCTGGCAGGGCCTGCAGCTGTACGTGCTCGGTCAGGGCGGGTCGATCAACCTCCCCGACGGCCCGGTCACCAACCTCACCGACCAGTTCTTCGTGCCGTCGTACGGCTGGGGCTTCGCTGCGCTGTGCGTCGCGGGCTTCGCCGCCGTGCAGTTCACCCGCCGCCACGCGCGCACGAGAGCGGGACTGCCCACCTCGAGCATCGCCCTCCCGATCCTGCAGGTGGTGGGGCTCGCCGTCGTCCTCGCGGTCATCGTGGCCGTGCTCAACGCCGACCGCGGCGTGCCGATGGTGATCATCGTCTACCTCGTCATCATCGCGGTCTGTGCCTTCATCCTGCGCCGCACGACGTTCGGCCGGCACCTGTTCGCGGTCGGCGGCAACATCGAGGCCGCGCGACGTGCCGGCATCAGGGTCGACGGCATCCGCATCGCCGCCTTCACGATCTCGTCGGGACTCGCGGCCGTCGGCGGCATCTTCGCGGCGAGCCGCCTCACCGCCGTGACGCAGAGCACCGGCAGCGGCGAGGTGCTGCTCTACGCGATCGCCGCCGCCGTCATCGGCGGCACCAGCCTGTTCGGCGGCCGTGGCAGCGTCTGGTCGGCGCTGCTGGGCATGCTCGTCATCGGCTCGATCAGCAACGGGCTCGACCTGCTGAGCGTCAGCGCGGCGGTGAAGTTCATGGTCACTGGCCTGGTGCTCGTGGTGGCCGTCCTCCTCGACTCCCTGTCCCGCCGAGGCCAACCGCTGCGCCGCTAGCGGCCGCCCGGCGTGTCAGAGCGCCACTTCGTGACGTTCGGCGGCGGCTCGTACGTCGCCAGGCGGTCGAGCAGCGCGTGCGGGTCGTCGTCGAACAGCAGCATGTCGCGGTGCTGCGGGCGCAGGAATCCCTCGCCGACCATGTGCTCGGTGAGCCGCTGCAGCGGCTCGTAGTAACCGTTCACGTCGAGCACGCCGACGGGCTTGGCGTGCAGGCCGAGCTGCGCCCACGTCCAGATCTCGAACAGCTCCTCCAGCGTGCCCGCACCGCCGGGTAGCGCGACGAACGCCTCGGACCGCGCGGCCATGCCCGCCTTGCGCTCGTGCATGTCCGCCACGACGTGCAGCTCGGTGATGTCGTGGTGGGCGACCTCGAGGTCGACGAGCTGCTGCGGGATCACGCCGACCACCTCGCCGCCGGCCTCGAGCGCGGCGTCGGCGATCGCGCCCATGGTGCCCACGTGGGCCCCGCCGTAGACGAGGACGATGCCGCGTTCGGCCATCGCGCGCCCGAGCTTGCGGGCCTGTTCGGCGTAGACGTCGTGGTTGCCGGGAGAGGAACCGCAGAAGACACAGATGCGCACGGGGAAACCCTACGCGGCCGGCGCCCCGGGTGACGCGTCGCCTCAGCGGATCTATACGCGACCTATGACGCCCGTCGATAGCGTCCGGCGCTCTCACAACGGCACGGACCTACTCACCTGAGACAGCGCGGAAGGCTATCCGTCGACGAGGTCGGTGTCGCCATGTATCTCGAGAAGATCGCTCAACTGACGCTTGGTCTTCAGGTGCGCCAGAATGACGCCGGGAGGGCCTGGATCCCGGTGGCGGCCTGCTCCAGCTCTTCGGCGAAGGGTTGCAACGTCGCCTGGCCGCCTTCGACCAGGCGGCGGACGATGGCCGCCTGGCGCCGGGCCCGTCCGATGATGACGTCTGCGAAAGCGCTGCGGTCGCCGTCGTAACCGTAGGCGTCCAACAGGACGTGCAGGCGCTGTGACCGGTCCTCGAACGCCGTGAACCCTGGAACTCGGCGACGTGCCGGGCATGCAGCGGTACCCAGGTCAGTGCCAGATGAGCCAGGTCGAACTCGCGCGACGAAGGCCCGGTGGTGTCCCAGTCGACGAACCCGACGAGACCGTCGTCGTCGTTCCACACCACGTTGTACGGCGAGGCGTCGTGATGACCGATGATCAGGTCGGGCTGCCAGGTCCCGGCGAACCAGGTCGCATCATCCGGCGGGACGAAGGTCGCCGTGGCGTCGTGCAGCCGCCGCATCCACGCGGCTGCCTGACGCAGCGCCTGGTCCGAATGCGGCCACGCCGGCCAGGGATGGTGTTCGCCGATGGTGTTGCCATGCAGAAAGGTCAGGACCTCGCGACCCTGCTCATCAAAGCCCAGCACCCGGGGAGCGCCCTCGAACCCGGCCGCCTCCAAATGGCGCAGCACCGCGTGCACGGTGGAGGTCCACGGATTCGCCGGTCGGTGGACGGTGTCGTCGATACGGACCCCGCCCACGTGCCTGCCACCGGGCAGCCGTTGCTCATCCACCCCGGCGTTATATCCCGTGGCCCCGCACCGCGCATCCGGTTTGTTGGGTGCCTCGCGCAGAGCAACCTCCGATTCGGGCCGGATTCATTGAGAACGGGCCGGAATCCGTGAGACCGGACAGCACGCTGTCCGGGGCCGTCGACTTCGGCACCGGCCTCGCCTCGACCGAGTGCCGCGACTCGTCCCAGCTCCCGCTCGACGCCATCGGCACATTCGGTCGATGAAATCCCTTGCTCGCGTGGGTCCCTTTGGCCCTAGTGCATCGCGTCGTCACGGAGGACCGTGCGAAAGCAGGGGGAAGCGACGAGCGGGCCTTGGCCCAAGGGGAACGTGAGTACACACCACTGCGACGTGGCCGGTCACCACCGGCCACAGGAGTTGACGCCATGACGCGATCCGGCGCATCACAACCGGCCTTCCTGTCCACCTGGCTGGTGTGGGTCGCGGGGTTCCTCGTCTTCCCGCTCGCGGGTCTGGCCGGCACCGGCCAGGTGTGGCATCCGCCCAACGACCCCGACACCCGCACCACCCGACAGCTCGTCGACATCGTCTACCGGCTCGGGACAGCCACGCGCCAGGCTTCGCTCCCTCCCCCCGGTGGTGCGGCGCGCCCTCAGCCTGGTCAACCCGGGCATGCGCGAGCTCCTCGAGATGCGGTACCTGTTCGAACGGCCATTCATCGTCGACAGCAGCAAGATCGCGGCCAAGCTCGGCGTGCACGCCACCCCGATCGACCAGGCCCTCGAAGGCACGCTCACCTCGGTCAGGAGTGACGGTCATGGAATCTGAGGGACGGCTCACAACGATCGACGCGATGCCCGCCATCGTGCAGGACAGGTACGGCGACGCCGGCGTCCTGCGCCATGAACGCATCGCCCGTCCTGAGATCGCCAATGACGAGATTCTGGTCCGCGTGCGGGCGGCCGGTCTGGACCGCGGCACCTGGCACCTGATGACCGGAAAGCCCTACCTGATGCGGATCACAGGACTGGGCTTTCGCCGGCCGAAGGACCGGGTACCCGGGCGTGATCTCGCCGGCACGGTCGCCGCCGTCGGCGCGTCGGTGACCCGGTTCGCCGTCGGCGACGACGTGTACGGCGTCGGGCGGGGCTCGTTCGCGGAGTACGCAGTCGCGAGCCAGGACAAGCTCGCTCGCAAGCCGGTGAACCTGTCCTTCGAGCAGGCCGCGGTGGTCCCGATCTCGGCAGCGACCGCCCTGCACGCCCTGACGGCGGCCGGCCAGGTCGAGTCAGGTCAGCAGGTGCTGGTGACCGGAGCATCCGGCGGCGTCGGCAGCTACGCCGTACAGCTCGCCAAGGCGTTCGGGGGCCAGGTGACCGGAGTGGCCAGCACCGCGAAGCTCGACCTGGTGCGCTCACTCGGCGCCGACCAGGTCCTCGACTACACCCGGGACGACTACGCCGACGGCACCCGCCGCTACGACCTCGTGCTCGACATCGCGGGCAACCCGAGACTGTCCCGGCTGCGCAGCGCGCTCACGTCCACGGGGACCGCCGTACTTGTCGGCGGCGAGAACGGCGGCAACCTCACCGGCGGTATGAACCGGACGCTGCGCGCCCTGATGATGTCGCCGTTCGTGGGCCAACGGTTCACCGCTTTCGTCAACAAGGAGCGGGCCAGCGACCTCGACCGACTCACCGACCTCATCGAGGCCGGCCAGGTGACACCCAGCATCGACCAGACCTACCCGCTGGACCGGGTCCCGGAGGCGATGCGCCAGCTCGAGGCCGGCACGGTCCGCGGCAAGGTCGCCATCACCATCTGAGCACCACCCGCACGACCCGGCGCTGCGCCCGCACCTGCCGACGCGAACAGGCCACGAATAGACAACGAGGCAGGACACATGACCACGAGTGCAACACCATCGGTCCCAGCGGAGCGCGAGCAGGACGTAGGAGCCATCGAGACCGGGACCGCCCGGACGTCCTCCCGGATGTGGACGTCACGGCTGATCGGGTGTCTGTTCCTGGCCGGGTTCCTCCTCTACGGAACCGGCTCGATCCTGGTGAACTCGGTCGTCGGCGCCCCCGACCTTCTCGCAGGCGTCGCCGCGCAGCAGACCGTCCTGCTCGTCGGGGCTTTCCTGATGATCTCGACCACCGCGGTAGACATCGGCAAGGCGGTGCTGTTCTTCCCCGTCCTGGAACGCCACGGCAAGCGCACCGCGGTGACCTACCTGGCCACCATGGTCTTCGAGATGGCGCTGATGACGGTCGGGGCGCTCGCCCTGCTGATGCTCGTCCCCCTGGCCGACCAGGCTGGCGCCGGGCAGCTCGGCCCAGGCGCTGCCCAGGCGCTGGGGGCGCTGGCGGTCGACGCGAACGAGACGGCGTACCAGATCGGCCAGCTCGCGCTCGGGTTCGGCTGCCTCTTCCTGTGTGCACTGCTGTTCCGGACCAGGCTGATCCCGAAGTGGCTGGCGGGCTGGGGCCTGGTCGGCTACGCGCTCCACATGGCGGGCGCGGCCGCCGAGATCTTCGGGGCACCCATCAGCCTCGTGCTGTTGATCCCCGGCGGCATCTTCGAGGTGACTCTCGCGATCTGGCTGCTCGTCAAGGGATTCACCCCAGCGGCATACGACCGAGCACGCCTCACCCCCGCCGCCGCGTAAGGACCTCCAGGGCCAACGGTCCTTCTCCGGTGCGCGGGCCTACAACCAGTCGCCCCGACCTCGATGCCGTGACGGGCCGCTACTTCGCCAACGGCAAACAGAAGCCACCCGCGCCGCGCTCTCGCGACGAGGTCGTCGCGAGACGGCTGTGGCCGGCCGGCACAGACCGGGCAGCGACGGTAGGGCGTCGACGCGGGTGGGGTCAGGTTCGGTGGGTGCCGCCTATCAGGCGGCCGCCTACCACCGTGCGGAGCACCCGGGCATCCAGCAGCGACTCTGGGCCTTCGGCGAATGGGTCGCGGTCGATGACCACCAGGTCGGCGAGCAAGCCGGTGGCCAGGTGGCCCCGGTCGGTGTCGGCGAGGCAGGACCAGGCCGCGTCGTATGTGGCGTGGCGGACGGCGTTCGCCAGCGGGAGGGCGTAGCGGGGGACGTTCGCCGGCAGGGTCGGGTCGATGGCCGAGCGTCTGGTCGCCGCGACGTACATGTTGCGCAGGGGCTGGTACGGCGCCGTCGGGGTGTCGGTGCCGAGCGCCAGTCGCGCGCCCGCGTCGACGAACTCCGGCCACGGGTAGCCGCGCTCCACTCGGTGGTCGCCGAGCATGGCGCGCCAGTTCTGCTGCACCGCGGGATCGGCGTGCACCGGTTGCATCGACGCCGTGACACCTAGGCTGGCCAGGCGCGGGACGTCGGCGGGGTCGACGTACTCCAGGTGCTCGATGCGGTGCCTGCGCGGCCGCGGGCCGTTCACCTCGACGGCGTGCTCCAGCGCGTCGAGCGCGACCCTGATCGCCCTGTCGCCGATCGCGTGCAACGCCACCTGCAGGCCCGCCGCGTCGGCCGCGGTCACCGCAGGAGCCAATGCGTCGTAGTCCCAGATCGGCTCGGCGTTAGCGCCGTCCGCGTACGGCTCGAGCAGCGCTGCCGTACAACCGTCGATGACGCCGTCGACGATGAACTTCACGCCGGTGACGCGCAGCCACGGCGAACTGTGCCGCTCGGCGAGCCTGGCCACCTCCGCTATCTGCTCCCTGTGCTCCGCGGGCGTGCCGCGCCTGGGCAGCAGCCAGTGCCCGACGACGCGCGCCGTCGCCGTGCCGGCGCGTTCCGCGCGCGCCATCGCGGCGAGGGCGTCCTCGTCCAGGGCCATGTCGACCGCACCCGTCACGCCGCACGACGCGTACGCCGCCAGTGCCGCCGCCAGGTGCGCGTCGCGGTCGGCGTCGGTGGCGACGCCGGCGAGGAACGGCCAGACCAGCTCCTGCAGCGCCGTCTCGACCAGGTGTCCCGTCGCCTCCCCCGTCTCGTCGCGGACGATCGCGCCGCCGACAGGGTTCGGCGTGTCCGCGGTGACCCCGAGCTCACGCAACGCGGCCGTGTTGACCCACACCGAGTGGTAGTCGTTGGCGTCCAGGTACCCGGACGTTCAGGGACGACGGCGTCGAGCAGCTGCCTGGTCGGCGCGCCACCCGGCACGGCGGGGAACAACCAGCCGTGGCCGAGTACTCGCGGCGCGTCCGGCTGCTCCGCTGCCCACGTACGCAGCCTGCACGCGATCTCGTCGAAGTCGCCGGCGGTACGCAGGTTGGCGCGCAGCTCCGCCTCGCCGCTCATCAGCAGGTGCGCGTGCCCGTCGACGAAGCCGGGCAGCACGACGCCGCCGTCCAGGTCGATGACATCGGCCTCAGGTCCGACCGCCGCGCCGGCGGCCGACTCCGTACCGACGTGGACGATGCGATCGCCGACGACCGCCACCGCGTCCGCCCATGCCGGCTCGGTCGCGGTGAACACGCGCGCGCCCGTGTAGACGGTGCTCATCGGTAGCCACCCTTCCCCGCGGGGATGATCACCAGTCGGGTGAACGCGTAATGCAGCACACCCGCGACGACGAACGCGGGCACCGACGCGCTGGTGTAGCGGAACAGCGCCGCGGACTCGTACGTCACCGGGTTGAGCAGCAGGTAGTAGCACAAGGCGCCCGCACCGACGGCGACGAACGCGAACGGGTTCACGCCCCACCAGTACGAGTACCGCGACAGCCCCTCGGGCTCGTACAGGCCGCGCAGATGCAGGGTGCGTCTGCGCAGCAGGAAGAAGTCGACGAAGTACACGCCGCAGAGCGGTGCGAGCACCAGCGAGACCCAGGCGAGGAACTTGAAGTAGTTGTCGTAGAGCGCGCCGGGCCAGAACACGACGATCGCTCCCGGTATGAACAGCAGGCCGGCCAGCACCGACCACGGCAGTCGATGTGCGGGACGCCCGCCGGCACGCCTGATCGCGAGGCTGCCCGAGTACGTCTGCCCGACCATGCTGGTGAGGTTCGCGAACCCGACGAACAGCAGCGCCAGGACGCCGAGCACGGCACCGCCGAGCGGCACCATCCACACCGTCGGATCCGCGTTGCCGAGGACGAGCGCGGCGAACGTACCGACCATGCTGGCGACGACGCTCGCAAGGAACAGGCCGATCAGGTTGGGCCAGAACGCGACGCGCGGCGTCGTGGTGAGCCTGGCGAGGTTGCCCATGATGGTCCACCAGGAGAAGCCGGCGCCGAGGCTGAGCTCGACGGCGATCATCCAGTCGAGCCTGGCGTCGCCGAACGGTTCGAGCGGCTTCGCGGCGGCGAGCTCGCTCCAGGAGTGCTGCACCAGGATCACCACGAGCATCACGACGGACATCACGACGAGCGCCGGCGCGACGATCTTGTTCACCCACTCGATCGAGACCGGCCCCTTCACCAGCAGCAGCCAGGACGCGACGATCGCGACCAGCGCCGCGGCGATGACCAGCGCGCCGTTGGCGCCGAAGTTGGTACCGGCGATCGCGTTCACCACGTTGACGATCGCGCGGCCGCACATGACGGCGAGGATCGCGTTCCAGCCCGCCGCCGCGAGCGGGAACATCACCAGCACCAGCGCCCTGGTGCCGTTCAGCCCGAACACGCCGCGCAGCGCCGTGTACTGCTCCACACCGTACTTGGCCGAGGGGATGCAGGTGGTCAGCGCGACCAGGACGACGCCGACCAGGTTGCCGATGATCCCCGCGGCGATGGCGGTCTTCGCCCCGACGAACAGCGCGAGCGTGCCGCCGGTGAGGAACGCCCAGGTCGCGATCGCGAGCCCGACGTTGACCGAGGTGAACGACCAGAACCCCCAGATCCGCTCCGACCGCAGCGTGGGCAGCTCACTGAGCGCACCGTCCTCCGCCGGGGTGACCTGCGATGACGCGGTGGCGTCCGGCGCGCTCATCCTGGGTATCCCCACAGCCACGCCGCGACCACCACGACGACCACGCCGACGGCGAGGACGATCAGGTCGGTACGTGGCAGGTCCTTGCGTGCGGGGTCGTCGTAGTGGGGGTCCTCGACCGTGGCGAGCCGCCGACGCAGCTCCGCCTCGTACCTGTCGGTGTCCATCCGCGACCTGCCCGTCGCTAAACTATCTTTGCTAGTCAGCAGACTGTAGCGGCCGCCGGTGCACGCGGGGAAGACCCGAACACGCACCTGTGGACGACGGGCAGGAGGATCGTGCCGTGGGACGCAGACCCGACCGCGCACTCAGCCGCGAGAGCATCGCGCGCACGGCGCTGGCGATCTTCGATGGTGACGGCGGCGCCGCCGTCACCGTCAGGAACATCGCCGCCAGGCTCGGGGTGCAGTCGCCTTCCCTGTACAACCACGTCGCTTCCAAGGACGAGATCCTGGACGCGGTCACCGAGCTGATCGACCAGCAGATCGACCACTCCCCTCTGGACGACCCCGACTGGCGCCGAGGGCTCGCCGCGTTCGCCCGTTCGTACCGGCACGCGTTCAGGCAGCACCCGGAGGCGCTCGCCGTCATCGCCAGGCGCGCCGTCGAGACCGACGCCGCGTTGAGCGCGTACGACGCCGCGCTCGCGGCGCTGCAGCGCGCCGGCTGGAGCCCGGCTGCAGCACTCCGGGTGTTCGCGGCGCTGGAGTACCTGGTGCTGGGATCCGCGCTGGTGCCGTTCACGAGCGGCTTCGTCAGGCAGCCGGCCGAGTACGCAGGGCAGTTCCCCGCGCTGGCTCGGTCGCTCGCCGGCACCGACCTGGACACGGTGGACGATGCCGGCTTCGAGTTCGGCCTCGAGCTGATCCTCGACGGGCTCGCCAGGGACCCGACACGGAGCTGCATCTGATGACTGACTCTTGCGTTCGTTGAGCCGGCGCGGGACCAGGCACCGACGCAGACCTTCGGCATGCTGGGCTCGACACCCTCGTAGCGTCTGTTGAATGGCCGCTCTCACTCCGCACGAGATCGCCGATGCTTGACCCGCGTTTCGTGTTCCTCGGCGCCGCGATCGGGCTCGTCGGCAGCGTCCGGTACGCAGTTGCCACGGTTCGAGGTCGCGCCGAGCCGAACCGGGTCACCTGGTTCCTGTGGGCGGCCGCGCCACTCATCGGTTTCTTCGCCCAACTCGATAGCGACGTCGGCCTGCCGTCGGTACTGACGCTCTCAGCCGGTCTCGGGCCGCTCGTTGTCTTGCTCGCTTCATTCATCAACCGACGCAGCACCGCTCGGGTCTCTGTCTTCGATCTCGCATGTGGCATCGTTTCGGGGACCGCCATTGTCGTCTGGCTCGCCGTCGGAGATGCTCCCCTGGCCGTCCTGTTCGCCGTGGCCGCCGACGCGGTCGGTGCTGTCCCAACGGTTCGCAAGGCTTGGCGCGACCCTGACTCCGAGAACGCCATCTTCTACGTCCTCGTCGGTGTCAACGCGAGCATCACCATGTTGACCCTCGTCCACTGGAGGCCGGAGACCTGGGCCTTCGCCGCCTACATGCTTACGATCAGTCTCACCCTGACAACGATCATCGGCCTGCGCCGCGCACGGCACCGCCACCGATAGAGCACCACGAATCGCGCCGCGCGATCGGCGACGTCGACATCGAGGCTCGCGGCGGCACGTCGCCATGGTGGTACGCGGCCGGCGGCCTGCTGCTCCTGGCCCGGTGGCGGTACTGGTGCTCCTCGCGACGCGACGCCGCCGCGCCCGACCACCCGTCGCGTCAGGCGTCGGCGCGCTGGCGCAGGCGGCCACGCAGCCATGCCGCGGGCGCGACTCTGGGCAGCGCGCGGGTGAGCGGACGGCTCAGCGCCCGCGCGATCGCGGCGGCGACGAGCGCGACGCCGCAGGCCGACAGGATCCCCAGTGGGCCCGCGGTCGCCGCGACGACGAAGACGAACGTGCCGCCGCACCACATGCCGGCGAGCATGCTCTCGATCAGCTGGACCGACGCCACCGAGCCCATCGACCGCTGGGTGAAGGCAGCGAGTACCAGGTTCACGGTCGGGAAGGTGACGAGGGCACCGGCGACGTGCGGTCCGAACGGACCCGACACCGACGTCGCCACGACGACGCAGGCGGTCGCCGCCCCCGTACGGACGAGGACGTCGCGCACCCAGCCGCGGGCCGGGTCCGCCGCCGACCCGGCCTGCCGCGGCGCGCGGGGCCACAGCGCCAGCGCACCGGCGAGGACCAGCCCGAGCAGCGGCACCACCACCCACAGCGGTGCGTGCAGCGCGACCATCGTGCCGCTCGCCACGACCGCGACGCCCGCGGCGACCGCGGTGGCGGCCGGCCAGCGACGCTTCCGCGCCACGTACGCGTAGGCGGCACAGCACGCGACCACCGTGGTCTGCCCGACGATGATCCCGGCGGCCGTCGACCGCGCGATCCACGGACCCTGCTGCAGGCCGACGAGCAGCAGGAACGGCAACGAGGTGAGCGGGAGGCCCAGCAGCCAGCCGGTGGCCCTGGGCCCGCAACGGATCTGGACGGTGCTGGTGAGGGCGACGATGACGGCGGTCAGGACGACACGGACGAGGAGGAGTTCCACGTACCATGACTCTTCCATGACCTTCGCCTAGTTTGGGTCGGGATTCGGGCGCATGGTCGACTGAAGACCGCGCTATGCTCGGTATTCCAGCAGATCCACCGCGAATGTCTCGAGGAGTCATGGACGACATCGACCGCGAGCTGCTCGGGCTGCTCCTGGCGGACGGGCGCGCGACCTACCAGGAGCTCGCCGCGAAGGTCCGCCTGTCCGCGAACACCACGGCCGAACGCGTCCGGCGGCTGCGCCGCTCGGGCGTCATCAGCGGCTACCACGCCGAGCTCGACCTCGCCGCCCTCGACCGCTCGCTCGTCATGATCACCGACATCAGGCTTCGCGACGACGTCCTGAGCGAGGAGTTCCAGCGAGGGCTGACTCGTGTCCCGCAGGTCATCGCCGCGGCGCACACCACCGGTGAGTACGACTACCAGTTGCGCATCGCCTGCCGCGACGCCGCGGAGTTCGAGCGGGTCGCCGACCAGCTCAAGCGCCACCACGGCGTGCGCGAGTCACGCAGCCGCCTGCTGCTGCGTGAGCTGCCCCTCGGCGTCGACCGGGTGCTCGGACTCAACTCCGTCGACCGCTGAGCGACCGGCGGATCAGACGTCGATGCGTGCGCGGTCGAGCTCGTAGGCGCCCGCGACGATGAACTCGCGACGCGGGGCGACCTCGTTGCCCATCAGCAGCGAGAAGACCTCGTCGGCGGCCGCGGTGTCCTCGACCTGCACCCGCCGCAGCATGCGGTGCCGCGGGTCCATCGTGGTCTCCGACAGCTGGTCGGCGTCCATCTCGCCGAGGCCCTTGTAGCGCTGGATGGGCTCCTTCCAGCGGCGGTTCTTCTTCTTGAGCTCGGCCAGCCTGCGGTTCAACTCCGCGTCGGAGTACGTGTAGACGTACTTGTCCTCGCCCTTCTTCGGGCTGGTGAGCTCGATCCGATGCAGCGGCGGCACGGCCGAGAACACCCGGCCCGCGGACACCAGCGGGGCCATGTACCTGTACAGCAGGGTCAGCAGCAGGGTGCGGATGTGCGAGCCGTCGACGTCGGCGTCGCTCATCAGGATCACCCGGCCGTAGCGCGCGGCGTCGAGCTCGAACGTGCGGCCCGAGCCGGCGCCGAGCACCTGGATGATCGCGGCGCACTCGGCGTTCTTCAGCATGTCGGACATGCTGGCCTTCTGCACGTTCAGGATCTTGCCCCTGATCGGCAGCAGGGCCTGGAACTCGGAGTTGCGCGCGAGCTTGGCGGTGCCGAGCGCGGAGTCACCCTCGACGATGAACAGCTCGGTGCGGTCGACGTCGGTCGACCGGCAGTCGACGAGCTTCGCCGGCAGGGCCGAGCTCTCCAGCGCGTTCTTGCGCCGCTGGTTCTCCCGGTGGACGCGGGCGGCGATCCTCGTGCGCGACGCCGACGCGACCTTGTCGAGGACCGCCTTCGCCTGTGCCTTCTGCCCGCGCTTCGGCGCGACGAAGAACTGCTTGAGCTCCCTGCCCACGACATTGGCCACCACGCGGCTGACGGCGGGGGTGCCGAGGACCTCCTTCGTCTGCCCCTCGAACTGCGGCTCGGGCAGCCGCACGGTGACGACCGCGGTCAGTCCCTCGAGGATGTCGTCCTTCTGCACGGCGTCCTCGGACGCGCGCAGCACCTTGGCCGCCCGCAACTGCTCGTTGACGGTCTTGGTGAGCGCACGGTCGAAGCCCTGGAGGTGGGTGCCGCCCTTGGGTGTCGCCACGATGTTGACGAACGAGCGCACGCAGGTGTCGTAGCCGACGCCCCAGCGCAAGGCGACGTCGACGGTCACCTCGCGCTCGACGTCCTGCGGGCTCATGTGCCCCTTGTCGTCGAGGACGGGCACGGTCTCGGTGAAGTGACCCATGCCGGACAGCCGCAGCGTGTCGCAGACGCGTTCGTCGCCCGCGAGGTACTCGCAGTACTCCGCGATACCACCGTCGTGCCGGAACGTCTCCTCGACCGGCTCGGTTCCACGCTCGTCGCGCAGCGTCAGCGTGAGACCGGGCACGAGGTACGACGTCTGGCGCAGCCTCGTCGACAGGTCGTCGAGGATGACCTCGGAGCCCTTGACGAACACCTGGTGGTCGAACCACCAGCGCACCCGGGTGCCGGTGGTCTTGCGCGACACCTTGCCCGCCGTCCGCAGGCCCGACCTGGGCGCGAACCCCGCGTCGGGTCCCGGGCCGTCGAACACGCCGGGCACGCCGCGGTGGAAGCTCAGCGCGTGCGTCCGGCCGCTGCGGTCGACCTCGACGTCGAGGCGCGAGGACAGCGCGTTGACGACCGACGCGCCCACGCCGTGCAGGCCGCCGGTCGCGGTGTACGAGCCGCCGCCGAACTTGCCGCCGGCGTGGAGGCGGGTGTAGACGAGCTCGAGGCCGGGCAGTTTGGTGCGCGGCTCGATGTCGACGGGGATGCCGCGACCGTCGTCGCGCACCTCGATCGACTGGTCGGCATGGAGGACGACGTCGACGCGCGAGCACACGCCCGTCAGCGCCTCGTCGACCGAGTTGTCGATGATCTCCCACAGGCAGTGCATCAGGCCCCGACCGTCGGTGGAGCCGATGTACATGCCGGGGCGCTTCCGGACCGCCTCGAGGCCCTCGAGCACAGAGAGGTGCCGGGCCGTGTACCCGTGGCCACTTTCCTGTGGCAACGCGCTCACGCTTCGCAACCTCCCTCGATCAATCCGGTACCGGCAGGGTAGCGTCACAGCTCGGTGGGTCAGTGTCGCCTCGCCGCACCGCCAGGAACCGACCCGGATCCCGTGGCGTCGGTCATACCCGGGAACGAATCCCTGTGATGGGATGTTGGAACCGGTGATGGCAAACGCAAGCAGGGACACCAGTGCAAGGGGGACCGCGTGACCACGACTCTCCTCCAGAACTCACTCACCGCCGCCGAGCGCTGTGACAGGTGCGGCGCCCAGGCGTACGTCCGAGTGGTTCTCGAGAACGGCGGCGAGCTCCTCTTCTGCGGCCACCACGCGAAGCAGTACGAGGACGCACTCCGCAAGGTCGCGATCGAATTCCAGGACGAACGCGAGCGGATCACCGAGAGTTAGACCGCCGCTCCATAGCGAGATCGTCAGGGTGGGAGTCCATTGGGGATTCCCACCCTTTCGCTATGGGTGCGTGTCCGGATCCCACAACGTGGGCCCGATCGACCGGTGGGTCTACCCAACGTAGCGGGTACAGTGCATTCTGGTACCGCTCGGGAGGAGTTGGACGCAGCACCAGTCGACGGAGCATCACCAGGGGGGAGCCTGACGATGACCGAGGAACAGGGTCGGGGGACTCAGCCGCCGGAGCACGGCCGGCCCGATGCCGAGGCGGACGACGCCGACACCGGGCACACGGCGAGAGACGTACCGGGCGCGGAGCGCTCCCGCAGACGGCGGTCGAACGAGGCGCCCTTCGAGAAGGACGGCAGGTGCTCCCGCTGCGGCGGCCGCTGGCCGTGCCTGCACTGCCTCACCAGCACGCCCCCCTACGTGCGGGTGATGAACAACCTCTGAGGCGTCTCGCGCACCGACCACCCGAGCACGGCGGTCCCCCGGCCGCGTCGCGTCCGATCAGTCGAGGTAGTCGCGCAGCACCTGCGAGCGCGACGGGTGCCGCAGCTTCGACATGGTCTTCGACTCGATCTGCCTGATCCGCTCGCGGGTGACGCCGTAGACCTTGCCGATCTCGTCGAGGGTCTTGGGCTGGCCGTCGGTGAGGCCGAAGCGCATCGACACCACGCCCGCCTCCCGCTCCGACAGCGTGTCGAGCACCGAGTGCAGCTGCTCCTGGAGCAGCGTGTGGCTCACCGCCTCGGCGGGCTGCACGGCCTCGGAGTCCTCGATCAGGTCACCGAACTCGCTGTCGCCGTCCTCACCGAGCGGGGTGTGCAGCGAGATCGGCTCGCGGCCGTACTTCTGCACCTCGACGACCTTCTCCGGGGTCATGTCGAGCTCGATCGCCAGCTCTTCCGGGCTCGGCTCGCGACCGAGGTCCTGCAGCATCTGCCGCTGGACACGTGCCAGCTTGTTGATGACCTCGACCATGTGCACCGGGATGCGGATGGTGCGTGCCTGGTCGGCCATGGCCCGGGTGATGGCCTGCCTGATCCACCACGTGGCGTACGTCGAGAACTTGTAGCCCTTGGTGTAGTCGAACTTCTCGACCGCCCTGATCAGGCCGAGGTTGCCCTCCTGGATCAGGTCGAGGAAGAGCATGCCGCGACCGGTGTAGCGCTTGGCGAGCGACACCACCAGCCGCAGGTTGGCCTCGAGGAGGTGGTTCTTCGCCCGATGGCCGTCCTCGGCGATCCACTCCATCTCGCGGCGCGGCTTCGCGGTGAGGCGGCCGTCCGCGCCCAGCTTCTCCTCGGCGAACAGGCCCGCCTCGATGCGCTTGGCGAGCTCGACCTCCTGCTCGGCGTTGAGCAGGGAGACCTTGCCGATCTGCTTGAGGTAGTCCTTGACCGGGTCGGCCGTCGCACCCGCGACGACGACCTGCGCCGCCGGTGCGTCGTCGTCGGTGTCGCTCAGGACGAAGGAGTCCTCGCCCTCGCCCGCCTTCGGGTCGGCGCGCTTGGCCTTGGGTGCGTCGACGACCGACTCGTCGTCGGTGGCGTCGTCGGCCTCGACCTCGGCGGGGGCGTCGTCGGTCGCTTCGGCGTTCGCGTCGTCACCGCTGAGCTCGACGTCGTCTGTCGGCTCGCCGTCGTCGAGATCGGTCGCATCGGGCTCCTCGGCCGAGTCGTCGGTGCCCTTGGCCGCCTTCGTCGTGTCCTTCGTCTTCTTGCCCTTCGACTGGCCGCGTACTGACCCTTCCCCCGTGGGCTTCGTGCCGGCCTTCGACCTGCCGTTGGACGCGCCGTTCGCCTTCGCCCGCGGCGTGGCGGCCGCCGGCTTCGTCGCGGACTCGGACTCCTCTGCCTGCGTGGACGCCGTGGCCGTGCGCTTCGATGTGGACGCGGCGCTTGGCATGGTGGTCACTTCCTCCTCATTGGCGGCATGGGCGCCCGCACAGGTGAGCCCCCTGAGCGGGTGACGATCGCCCAGTCGCCCTGGGCAAGGCAGGCCTCTGAGAGGCAAGAGCAGGCCGCACTGGGCGCTGCACATAGATCTCCATTGTGTCACGCCCTCTCCAGGACCGGGGGGTGCGGGGGAACACGAACCGGGCGATCGAAGTCACCAGCGGACTCCCCGATCACCTCCCCCGTCGTGCCTCGATCAGCCCTCCGGGCCTTTCGCTGCAGACGCGGCGCGCTTCTGCTCCTTCTTGTGCTCGCGGACGGCCGCGAGCGAGGCCTCGTCACGGATGTCCGCGACGGACCGGTGGACACCGTCCTCGCCGTACGGCCCGGCGGCCTCGCGCCAGCCCTCCGGCCGGACGTCGAGCTGCTTGCCGAGCAGAGCGGCGAAGATCTGTGCCTTCTGCTTGCCGAAGCCGGGCAGGGCGGTGAGACGCTTCTGCAGGTCGCGCCCCGACTCGGCCGAGGTCCACACCGCGGACGCGTCGCCGTCGTACTGCTCGACGAGGAACGTGCACAGCTGCTGGATGCGCTTCGCCATCGAGCCGGGGAAGCGGTGGATCGCGGGCGTGGTCGACGCCAGGCTCGCGAACTTGTCCGGATCGTAGGTGGCGATCTCGGCGGCGTCGAGCCGGTCTCCGCCGAGTCGTTCGGCGAGGATCCGCGGAGCACCGAACGCCCACTCCATGGGCACCTGCTGATCGAGCAGCATGCCCACGAGGAGCGCGAGTGGATCGCGGGAGAGCAGCGCGTCTGCGGCGGAGTCCTGTGCGAGGTGCAGGTCATACGTCCCACGAGCCATGGAACCAGCTTCCCACGTCGGCGGCGTCGTGACGAGCATCCCCGCGAGATTGGAGCGCGCGAGCCGACGAGTGAATGTGACGAATCGGTGAGCAAAGTCCCGGCAGCCTTCCCATCCATGCGAACGCGCGCTCGAATGGGGGTATGCGGGAACACGAGGACCGGGGCACGCCGGTCGGGCGCCGGGTCGTCCTCGGCATGCTCGGCCTCGGCGCGGTCGGGGTGGTCTTCGGCGAGCCGGCCAGCGCCGGCATCTCCCGCGCGCTCGCCCCGCTCACCTCACGCGATCCGAGCGGCCTGTCCGGCGTCGTGCCCGCCGCCGGCGGCTTCCGCTACTACTCGGTCACGGGCACCGAGCCGGAGCGCGACGCGCGGACGTACCGGCTGACCGTGGGCGGACTCGTCGACAAGCCCCGCACACTGAGGTACGGCGACCTCGCCGACCTGCCGCAGACCGGCCTGACGAAGGACTTCCAGTGTGTCACCGGCTGGCGGGTGCTCGGCGTGCCGTGGGCGGGGGTGCGGCTGTCCGACCTGCTCGACACCGTCGGCGTGCGGCCGGGCGCGAAGGCGGTGCTCTTCACGTCCTTCGACGGCACGTACACCGAGTCCCTGACCCTGGCCCAGGCGCGGCGTCCCGACATCCTTGTCGCGACGATGATGTACGGGCGTCCTGTCACCCGGTCGCACGGCGGTCCTGTACGGCTCTACGTGGCGCCGATGTACGGCTACAAGTCGCTCAAGTGGCTCGGCGGCATCCAGGTCAGCGACCGGGTGGTGCCCGGCTACTGGGAGGAACGAGGGTATGACATCGACGCCTGGGTCGGACGCTCCAACGGCCGCGACGACGAACCCACCGGCTGACTCGCGGGCGTCCCTCCCCCGCTTCTCCCGCGCGACCCGCGCGGTGCACTGGGCGACGGCCGCGCTGTTCGCGGTGTGCGTGCTCACCGCGCTCGCCCTCTACGTCGGCCCGATCGCGGTGCTCGTCGGGCGGCGCGCGGTCGTCTCCACCGTTCACGTGTACGCGGGCCTGGCGCTGCCCCTGCCGGCGCTCGTCGGCCTCCTCGTCCGGACGGTGCGCGAGGACGCCAGGGTGCTCGAGCGGTTCGGCCCGTACGACTGGGAATGGCTGCGCAGCAAGGACCGGCGGACCGGGCGGCTGCCGATCGGCAAGTTCAACGCCGGCCAGAAGCTCAACGCCGCCTTCACCAGCGGCGCGGTCCTCGTCATGCTCGTCTCCGGCGTGATGCTGTGGCAGCCCGACCCGTGGCCGGTGCAGTACCGCACCGGCGCGACGTTCGTCCACGACTGGCTCGCGCTGCTGTTCGTGGTCCTCGTCCTCGGCCACCTCAGGTTCGCGTTCCGCGATCCCGAGGCGCGGCGCGGGATGCGGACGGGCGGCGTCTCGCGCGGGTGGGCGCGCCGCGAGCACCCGGGCTGGGCGGCGGAGCACGAGCCTCCGGCTAGTCCTCGCCCGCCAGACGGGTCCGGCGAGGTGTGACGAGGACCACGACGAGCGCCAGCACGGCCACGACGCCGACGCCCCACAGGACCCGCTGGACGGACACGGCGAGCCCCTCGCGGACGAACTCCACCACCGGCGATCCACCGCCGGCGGCGGCGATTCGGGCCGCGTCGTCGACGTTCGCCGGCAGGCCGTGCATGCCGCGCGGCGCGTCGCGCAGCCACGCGGAGAGGCTCGCGTTGGCGATCCCGCCGAACACCGCGGCGCCCAGCGCCGTACCGATGGTGCGGGTGAAGATCAGTGATCCGGTGGCGACGCCGCGGCGCTTCCACTCCACCGACGACTGCACGCCGACGATCGACGAGTTGCTGAGCAGCCCGAGGCCGCCGCCCGTGACGAGGCTCGCGAGGCCGAGGTACCAGATGCTCGCGCCGCCGCCGCCCGCCACGAAGAGCCCGCTCGCCACGAGCATGAGGCCGACACCGATGAGGCAGGTGTCGCGGAACCCGATGCGCAGGTACAGGCGGTACGCCTGCGACGACGCGACCGGCCAGCCGATGGACATCGCGGCGAGGACGAAGCCGGCCTCGACCGGCGTGGCGCTGAGCACGCTCTGCGCGAACATCGGCAGGAACGTGGTGAGCCCGCTCACGGTGAGCCCGACGCACACCTGGGCGAGGTTGGGCCCCGCGATGCTCCTGGTGCCGAACACCCAGGGCGGCAGCATCGGCTCGGCCGCCCGGCGTTCCCACCACGCGAACACCACGAGGAGGACCGCACCACAGGCGAAGACGGCCGGCGTCTGCCAGGACCGCCACTCCCACTGGACGCCGCCGGCGAGGAGGCCGAGCACGAGCAGACCGGTCCAGAGCATGAGCAGGACGCCGCCCTCGACGTCGATCCGCCGCCGCGTCGGCGTCACGGACTCCTTGAAGTAGGTGAGCACCATCGCCAGCGCGGCGAGACCGATGGGGACGTTGAGGTAGAAGATCCAGCGCCATCCGCCGTACTGGGAGAGCACGCCGCCGACCGCCGGTCCGACGATCGCCGACATGCCCCAGACGCTCGACATCCAGCCGGAGACGCGGCCGCGCTCCTTGAGGTCGTACATGTCGGCGACGACGGTCTGACTGACCCCGTGCAGCCCGCCGGCGCCGATGCCCTGCACGGCGCGGGCCGCGATCAGCGCGGGCATCGACCAGGCGAACCCGCACAGCAGCGCACCGACCAGGAACAGCACCGTGCCGAAGAGGATCATCGGCCGCCGCCCGTAGAGGTCGGACAGCTTCCCGTAGACCGGCGCCGTCACCGCCATCGGGAGCAGGTATGCGCTGAACACCCAGGGGAACAGGGAGAACCCGCCGAGGTCGTGGACGATCGTCGGCACGGCGGTGGCGACGATCGTGGACTCGAGTGCCACGAGACCGACGGCGAGCATCAGTCCGGCCAGGATCCGTCCGCGCCTGCGGATGTGCCGGCCCTGCGGGGAGGGGGCAGGGGCACCGGTCACGGCTCCACCCTACGGATGTGCCGCCCGGTCGGAACGGCCAGTGGCGGGCGCAGCCATGGTGACGCCTGCCACCGGCACGTCACGGTCACGCGACGCACGGCGGTCGAGGCTGGTGAGCCAGACGGCGGCGATCACGACCGCGCAGCCGGCGAGCTGCCAGCCGCTCGGTCGCTCGCCGAGCAGCACGACGCCGAAGAGCACCGCGAGCACCGGCTGCAACAGCAGGAGCGCCGCGCCGACGTTCGACCGCAGGCGTGGCAGCGCGGCGCTGATGAGCAGCCAGCCGCAGACCTGCCCGGACAGCGCGAGGGCGAGGAGCCAGCCGAGCGCGGGCCAACCCGGGGTGAGGTCGATCCCCGGCCCCGCGCCACCGATCGCGAACGCCGCGAGCCCGGCGCCGACGGTCGCCGTGCCCACCGACTGCGCCTGGTGCCGCGACTCGCCGGCGCCGCCGCGCAGCAGGAAGAGGTAACCGGCGTACGCGGCTCCCGCCGCCACGCCGAACAGCGCGCCGCGCACCGGCGCGCTGCCGGCCATCGGCTCGCCGACCGCGCCGGCCGCGAGGGCGACACCGAGCAGCATGACGGGGACGACGAGGGCGAAGCGCAGGGACAGGCGTTCCTTGTGCACCGCGAGCGCGAGCAGCGGCACGATGACGACCTGCACGTTGACCAGCACCGTCGCGATGCCGGCCCCGACGTCACCGATGCAGTAGCCCCACAGCACGAGGTCGACGCCGAGCAGCACTCCGGCCGCCAGGTCGACGAGCTGCCGGCGCCACGGACGTGCCCCGCGACGGCGGCGTTCGACGAGGGCGAGCGGCAGCAGGACGGGCAGGGCGAGCAGGCAGCGGAACACGGCCGCGGTGACCGCCGAGGTGCCCGACGTCTTCATCAGGATCGCCGAGACCGAGATGCACGCGGCCCCGGCGACGGCGAGCAGCCGCGGATCGAGACCCTCCCTCGTCCGGCTCACCAGCCCAGCCTGTCCGGTCGCACTGTTCACGACAAGTGACGATTTCTGCCTGCTATTCGGTAGCATCGTTGTCATGTTCGGCGTGGAACGCCTGCGCGCGCTCGAGGCCGTCCACCGGCTCGGCTCGGTGGCGCGTGCCGCGGCCGAGCTGCACGTCACGCCGTCCGGGGTGTCGCAGCAGCTGGCCAGGCTCGAACGCGAGAGCGGGCATCGGCTCACCGCGCCGCAGGGGCGCGGGCTCCGACTGACCCAGGCGGGCCTCGTCCTCGCGGCGCACGCGACGCGGGTGCTCCGCGAGCTCGCCGCGGCGCGGGCCGACCTCGCCGACCTGCACGCCGAGATCCTCGGGCCTGTGCGCATCGGCTCGGTCGAGAGCGCGATCCGCGCGCTCGTCGCACCGGCGCTCGCCGCCCTCGGCGCGCGGCATCCGCGGCTCTCCCCGCTCCTGCACGCGGGCGAGGCGGTGGCCACGATGCCCCGCCTGCACGCCGGCGACCTCGACGTCGTCGTCGCCGAGAGCTGGAACCACTGGCCGACGTCGTTCCCCGCCGACGTCAGCCACACCAGGCTGCTCGACGAGCACGCGTCGGTCGCCGTGTCGACCCGTCACCCGCTGGCCGGCCGCGCGACCGTCGACCTCGCCGAGCTCGCCGGCACGCCATGGACGGCCTGCACGCCGGGAACCGGCGCGCACGACTCACTGGTGCAGGCGCTGCGCACCGTCGGCGTCGAGCCCGACGTCACCTGCATCGCCGCCGAGTACCCGACCCAGCTGGCCCTGGTCCGCGCGAACGTCGCCGCCGCCCTCGTCCCGCCGCTGGGCCTCGCCGAACCACTCGACGGCATCGCACTGATCCCCACCCGGCCGGTCGTCAGCCGCGAGATCGTCGCCGCCTGGCGCACGAGCGGCGACCGACCGGCGACGCGCGCCTGCGTCGACGCCCTCCGCGAGGTCGCCACGGCGCGACTCTGAACCGTGGCGCGGGTCAGGAGGCGGCGGGCGGGGCGTCGGCGTAGCGCACGGTGGGGTGCGCGCGGGCCCGATCGGCGCCGTGCGCCTCGGGGACGTAGGGCGCGAGGAACGAGTAGTCCGCGGGGATCCCCGTCGCGCAGAACCACTCCCCGACCTCGTGCCAGCACGGCGCGCCGAGCGAGCCGCTGAACTGCCGCACCGACAGCGCGGCACACAGGTTGGCGAAGCGCACCCGCTGCGCGAGGGTCCACCCGGACAGCGTCGCCAGCACGAACGACGCGGCGAACACGTCGCCGGCGCCGGTCGGGTCGATGGCGTCGACCTCGACCGCGGGCTCGTGCACGCGCTCGCCCGTGCGCCGGTCGATCGCGTACGCGCCCTGGCGGCCGGCCTTGACCACGACGACGGGCACGTGCGGGGACAGCTCCTCCAGCGCCGCCTCGGGCGTCGACGTCCTGGTGTACGACATCGCCTCGACGGCGTTGGGGAGGAAGACGTCGACCTCGGCGAGGCGGTCGAACAGGCTGGTCGTCGACCACTCCCCCGTCGGGTCCCACCCGACGTCGCCGAACACCACGGCACCGTTCTTGCGCGCACCGGCCACCCACTCCGGTAGCGGGCCGTCGAGGTCGATGAAGCAGGCACGGCAGGCGGGCGGGTCGCTCACGAGCGCCTGCTCCTCGAACGGGAGCGGCTCGCCGTAGGTCACCATGCTCCGGTCGGCGGCGTACGCCATCGACACGGTCACCGGGGTGGGCCAGCCCTTCACCCGGTGCGAGGAGCACAGGCACACCTGCTCCTGCTCGGACAGGGTGCGCCACAGGTACGCGCCGAACATGTCGTCGCCGAAGGCGGCGGCGAGCCCCACCTTGAGACCGAGGCGGCTCATCGCGACCGCCATGTTGGCGATGCCACCGGGTGCGGAGCCGAGGCCGGACGTCCACAGCTCGGTGCCCGGCTGCGGCGGGCCGTTCATGCCGGTGAAGATCATGTCGAGGAAGACGGTGCCGACGAGGAAGACGTCGTACGGCTCGCCGTGCGTGCCGACGACCCGCTCGCCGAGCTCCTGCCGGTCCTCGCACGGGTCGTCGAGCGGCTTGAGGTAGGGGTCGGACTCCGGCGGGCAGTCCTCCTCGGCCCCGTGCCCGGCGGGACCCGGCCCGAGGGCTAGCTCTGTCATGAGCCGTCCTCCGCAGTGAGCATCGCAGCGAGAACGCAACCCGGTCCCTCGACGCGCCTCGTACGTGAGCGAGGAGCGGAGCGGAGGAGGACGGCGGGATACACAGTCATGCGCCTACTCCTTTCGGAAGAGTCGACTCACCTCCGGGTGCGCCGACGTGTACCCCTCGAGTATGCGTCGGGCGTCATGCACGGAGCCGGTCAGCGGGTGGGTACCGAGCGCGCGGAGGGCGAGCAGGTAGTCACCCGTCAACGCTGCGTCGATCGTGTCGCGCTCCACCGCCTTGAGGGTGGTGAGGAGTCCCGCGGCGTGGCCGGGGATCTCGCCGACGGCGAGCGGGCGGGTGCCGCTGCCGTCGACGAGGCACGGCACCTCGACCACGGCGTCGTACGGCAGCGACGGCAGCGCGCCGCGGTTGCGTACGTCGAGGACGAGCTCCGCCGGCGTGCCGGTGCCGAGCGCTCGCATCAGCGCCACCGCCACGCCCTCGTAGCCCCCCGACTCGAGGTCGTCGGCGTCGCGGTGGTCGGCGGCGTCGCGGCTCTCCGCGAGGTACGTCTCCTCGCGCTCGCGCCTGGTGCGCTCCCACAGCTCGAGCGCGTCGTGCGGGGCGGCGGCCGCCGCCTCGTAGAAGCGTTGCTGCTGCTCACGCAACAGCTCCCCGCGCGTCTGCGGAGCAGATCGCACGGCGCGGACGGCCTCGCGGTTGGCGTAGTAGTAGAAGAGGTACTCGTTCGGGACCATGCCGAGGGCACGGATCCATGTCGCGCCGAACAGCCTGCCCTCCTCGAACGACTCGAGGCGCTCGTCGTCGGCGAGCAGCGCCGGCAGCAGGTCGTGGCCGTCGGCCACGACGCCGGACAGCCAGCCCAGGTGGTTGAGGCCGAAGTACCGGAGCGACACGCGGTCTGGGTCGGCGCCGAGCACCCGCGCGACCCGCCGGCCAAGGGCGATCGGCGAGTCGCAGATGCCGATCACCCGGTCGCCGAGCACGCGCGACATCGCCTCGGTGACCATGCCGGCGGGGTTGGTGAAGTTGACCACCCACGCCTCCGGACACACCGCGGCCACGCGCTCGGCGATCCCGACCATGGTGGGCACCGTACGCAGCCCGTAGCAGACGCCGCCGGGTCCGGTGGTCTCCTGCCCGAGCACGCCGTGCCGCAACGCGACCCGCTCGTCGACCGTGCGACCGCGGAGCCCGCCCACGCGCAGGGCCGCGAAGACGAAGCCCGCGCCGCGCAGCACCTCGTCGAGATCGGTCGACGCCACCACCTTCGGCGCGTCGGGACGCCCGTCGGCGAGCTGGGTGAGGACGTCCGTGACGACGGACAGCCGGTCCCGGTCGATGTCGTACAGCGCGACCTCGTCGATGAGGTCCTGCTCCAGGAGGGCACGGTAGACCAGGGGCACGCGGAAGCCGCCGCCACCGAGAACCGCGAGTCGCGTCATGTGGTCACAGACCGACCCGGCCGCGCACGATCCTGCCGTACGCCGATGCGCCAGTGTCGGGCCGGAACGCCCGCGCCGCCTCGGTGATGGCCTCGTACTCGTCGTCGGCGAGGGTGATGTCGGCAGCCGCCACGTTGGACTCGAGCTGCTCGACGGTGTGGGCACCGGGGATCGCCACGACGGGCTCGTGGTGCAGCAGCCAGGCCAGCGAGATCTGCGCCGGTGTCGCGCCGCGGGTCGAGCCCACCTCGCGCAGGGTGCGCAGCAACGGCTCGGCGAGGCGGAGGTTCTCCGGCAGGAACAGCGGGTTGGCGGCGCGCAGGTCGCTCGGCCGGTGGTTCTCGTCGTACCGGCCGCCGAGGAGTCCCTGTTCGAGCGGGCTGGACGCCAGCACCATGCGCCGGTTGTCGGTGGCCCACGGCACGAGCTCCCACAGCGGACGCAGGTGGGCGAGGGAGAAGTGCACCTGGTTGGAGACCACCGGGTGGCGCAGGGCCTCCTCCGCGGCGATCCAGCGGCGCAGCGAGTAGTTGGACACGCCGACGGCGCGGACGAACCCTTCGTCGAGCATCTGCCGTGGCCCCTGCATGACCACCGAGTCGGGCACCACGGGGTTGGGCCAGTGCAGCTGGTAGAGCGGGATCGTGTCGATGCCGACGCGCTTGGCGCTCGCCTTCGCCGCGCGGCGGACCAGGGCGGCCACCGGCGCCACCGGCGTCACCTTGGTGGCGACGATCACGGACGACCGGTCGGCGCCCAGCGCCTTGCCGAGGATCCGTTCGCTCTTGCCGAAGCCGTAGATCTCCGCGGTGTCGAACAGCGTGACGCCGAGGTCGAGTGCCCGGCGGACGATGGCGTGGGCCTCGCCGCCCGCGTACTGCTCGCCGTACCCCCACTCGCGGGAGCCGAACTGCCACGTCCCCAGGCCGATCTTGCTGACCGTCCCCAGGCTCTCCACCTCGACCGTACGCATGGGTCCCAGTCTGCCCACTGCGTGTCCCCGCGTCACCTTCCGGGTGGCCGGACGCCCTACCGTGGGCGGCATGCTGCGCGCGCGGGTCGTCGCGACCGGACTGGTGCAGGGCGTGTTCTTCAGGGACGCATGCCGCACGGAGGCCACGCGGACCGGTGTGACCGGCTGGGTGCGCAACCGGCCGGACGGGGCCGTCGAGGCGGTCTTCGAGGGATCGTCGGACGCCGTGCGGCACATGGTCGACTGGTGTCGTCGTGGGCCGAGGCACGCCCGGGTCGACGCGGTCACGGCGTCCGACGAGGAGCCCACCGGCCTGCGCGGCTTCGACGTCCTCTAGGGCGTGTCTCCAAACGACTGTCCGGGCTACGCGACGCCCAGGACGGCCACTGGCGGCGTTGTCGGAGCTCGCAAGTACGTCCAGTACGAGCTCGTCCTCCGCCACCGCCATTGACCGCCCTGGACGCCGCTCGCCTCGAACGCCGTTTGGAGACACACCCTAGGCCACTCCCGATCAGCAGGCGGTGAACGTGGGCTTCGAGGTCGCGGCGATCTTCCAGGTGCTGCCGCGCTTCTCCAGCCCCTGGGTCATCGTCCAGCGGGTGCACGTGTCGCTGGTCCCCTTCGGCGCGTGCTCGACGTTCTGGGTGCTGGTGAACGACAGACGCATCGACGCGCGCGTGCCCTTCACCTTCGGTTGCGTCAGCTTCATGCCGACGTCGTACGTCGAGCGGAACCCCGCCGCGAACTCCCTGTAGCCGCCCTGCACGAGGCGCATGCCGTTCGCCTTGGCGAAGTCGTGCGCGTTGATCGCCGTGTAGTAGGCGACCACGCGGTCGACCGCGGCGCCCGCATCACCGGACACCTTCGGCCTGGAGGCGACGAGTCCGGTGCTGTCACTCGGTCCGCGGGGACTCGCACAACCCGCGGGCGTCACGGGCTCGCCGTCGGCGAACTCCCCTACCGTCTCGGTCAGCACGGATGCGGGCACGAACCTCCCGTCGTCGGTCGTGAGGCCGGCGACGCCGCCGGACCCCACCACCACACGCCCCGCCGCGGGCCGCTGGTCGGCCTCGAGCCGCAGACCGTCCTCGCCGACCCGCACCGTCGCCTCGGTGTCGCTGTCGCGGCTGTCGCCGAGGACCACGACCTGGTCGCCGGCCTTCGGGTCGGCGGCCGCGATGTCACCGTCGCCCTTGGCCGCGGGTGCGGACACGCGGAGGACCGCGATGCCCTTCTCGTCGTTCACGCCCATGACCTCGGCCACCTCGGGCTCGCCGGTGCCGAGCACGATGACGCGGGCCGCGCCGGCGACGTCGGCGCTGCGGACGAGGACGAGGTTGCCCGGCACGGCGACGGCCTCCGCCGCCGCGCCCTTCGGGCACCCGACCATGACGATGCTGGTGCGTGCCCGGCGGACCTGCTCCACCGCCTCGCCGTCCGGTCGCTGCTCCGGTGTCGTCGGGGTGCCGCTCGCCTCGTTCGCCGGCGTCGACGCGCTGGCCTTCGGCTGGTCGGTGCCGTCGTCGCGCACGAGGAGGTAGCCCACCCCGGTCGCGGCCAGCAGGACGACGACGACCGCCGCCGCCACCACGCCGACCAGCGCGCCTCGCTTCCTCTCCCGTCGCGGACCTGCTGGCGGGGGCGCCTCCGGCAGGGGCGGCGCCGGGAATGTCGGCGCCATCGGAGCGGTCTCCACGGGCGACGGCGGCGCGGGAACTCCCGAGCCCTCGTCGAGCCGGTGACCGCACTGGACGCAGAATGCCTGGTCGCCGGCGGCGGGTGTGCCGCACTGCGGACACGTCGGGCCGGTGGCGGTGGCGGTGGCGACCGATGTTCCGCACTCCGTGCAGAACATGTCGCCGTCCTGCAGCGCGGCTCCGCACGCGATGCAGGCACGGGGGTCGACCACGGCTCCTCCTCGGTCCCGACTGCGTTCACCAAATCACTACGGCGGGACCGAGTATGCCGACTCCTGCTAGACCTCGACCACGACCGGCACGATCATCGGCCTGCGCCGGTACGTTTCGTTGACCCAGCGTCCCACAGTGCGACGGACGAGCTGCGTGAGCTGGTGCACGTCGGCGACGCCGTCGCCGGCGGCGGATCGCAATGCGTCCTCGATGCGGGGCACGACCTCCTCGAACGCGGCGTCGTCGATGCCGGACCCGCGCGCCTGCACGCTCGGCCCCCGCACGAGCTTGCCGGTGGTCGCCTCGACGACGACCACGATCGACACGAACCCCTCTTCGCCGAGGATGCGACGGTCCTTAAGCGACGACTCGGTCACGTCGCCGACGGACGCACCGTCGACGTAGACGAAGCCGACGGGGACGGCCCCGGCCACGGCGGCCCTGCCGTCGACGAGGTCGACGACCACGCCGTTCTCCGCGATGACGACGCGGTCGGCCGGCACGCCCGCGGCCTCGGCGAGCCGGCCGTGCGCGCGCAGGTGACGCCACTCGCCGTGCACGGGGATGAAGTTGCGGGGACGGACGACGTTGAGCACGTACAGCAGCTCACCGGCGGGCGCGTGACCGGACACGTGGACGAGCGCGTTGCTCTTGTGGACGACCTTGGCGCCCCAGCGGGTGAGCCCGTTGATCACGCGGAACACGTCGTTCTCGTTGCCGGGGATCAGCGAGCTCGCGAGGACGACGGTGTCGCCGTCCTCGATGCGGATCGAGTGGTCGCGGTTGGCCATGCGTGACAGCGCGGACATCGGCTCGCCCTGCGAGCCGGTGCAGACGAGGACGAGCTTGTCGGGCGGGAGGCTGTCGATGTCGGCGCCCGGGTCGCACAGCACTCCCCCTGGCACGCGCAGGTAGCCGAGGTCGCGGGCGACGCCCATGTTGCGGACCATCGACCGGCCGACGAACGCGACCTTGCGGCCGTGCTCGTGCGCGACGTCGAGCACCTGCTGCACGCGGTGCACGTGGCTCGCGAAGCACGCGACGATGACGCGGCGGTCGGCGCCGCTGAAGACCTGGCGGAGGACGGGTGAGATCTCGCGCTCGCTGGTGACGAAGCCCGGCGTCTCCGCGTTGGTCGAGTCGGAGAGCAGCAGGTCGACGCCCTCGGTGCCGAGGCGGGCGAAACCGGGCAGGTCGGTGAGCCGGCCGTCGAGGGGTAGCTGGTCCATCTTGAAGTCGCCGGTGTGCAGCACCACGCCGGCCGGGCTGCGGATCACGACCGCGAGCGCGTCGGGGATGGAGTGGTTGACGGCGAGGAACTCGACGTCGAAGGGCCCGAGGCGTTCGTGCTGGCCCTCCTTGACCTGCAGCGTGTACGGCTTGATCCGGTGCTCGGCGAGCTTGCTCTCGACCAGTGCGAGGGTGAGCTGGCTGCCGAGGATCGGGACGTCGGGACGTTCGCGGAGCAGGTAGGGCACGGCGCCGATGTGGTCCTCGTGCCCGTGGGTGAGGACGAGCGCCTCGATGTCGTGGAGCCGTTCCCTGATCGACTCGAAGTCCGGGAGGATCAGGTCGACCCCCGGTTGGTCGGACTCGGGGAAGAGCACCCCGCAGTCGACGACGAGCAGGCGACCGTCGTACTCGTAGACGGTCATGTTGCGGCCGATCTCACCGACGCCGCCGAGGGCGACGACGCGGAGCGCGCCCTCGGACAGGTCTCCCGGCGTGCTCAGCTCGGGATGCGGATGTGTCACATGGTCCCTTCTCGGATGTGCGCGCCGGCGTTCAGATGGTGATGCCGGCGATGGCGAGGTCGGCGCGGATCGCCGCAACGGTGTCAGCGTCGGCGTCGACGTACGGGAGACGCACGGGGCCGGCGGGCAGGCCGAGCCGGTGCAGGACGGCCTTGCTCGCGATGCAGCCCTGGGTGTGCGTCATGATGCCGCGCACCGCGGGAATGGTGCGCTGGTGGATCTCGAGGGCCTTCGTCACGTCGCCGGAGACGTGGGCGTGGATCATCGCGGCCAGGTCGCCGGCGATGACGTGTCCGGCGACGCTCGCGAACCCGACGGCTCCGACGGAGAGCCACGGCAGGTTGAGCACGTCGTCGCCGGAGTAGTAGGCGAGGTCGGTCTCGGCGATGACACGGGAGCCGGCGAACAGGTCGCCCTTGGCGTCCTTGACGGCGACGATGCGCGGGTGCTCGGCGAGGGCGAGCAGCGTCTCGGTGGCGATGGGGACCCCGGAGCGGCCGGGGATGTCGTAGAGCATGACCGGCAGGCCCGTCGCGTCGGCGGCGGCACGGAAGTGCGCGAGGAGGCCTGCCTGCGGCGGCTTGTTGTAGTACGGGGTGACGACGAGCACGCCGTCGGCGCCCGCGGTCTCGGCGAGCCGGGCGAGCCGCAGCGTGTGGACGGTGTCGTTGGTGCCGGCGCCGGCGACGACGTGGGCGCGGTCACCGACCGCCTCGACGACGGCGCGCAGCAGCCGTTCCTTCTCGTCGTCGGAGGTGGTGGGCGACTCGCCGGTGGTGCCGGAGATCACGAGGCCGTCGTTGCCGGAGTCGACGAGATGAGTCGCGAGGCGCTGCGCGCCGTCGACGTCGAGCTCGCCTGAGGGGGTGAAGGGGGTGACCATCGCGGTCAGCATGCGGCCGAACGGGCCGCCGGTGTCATGTGCGCCTGCCATGGACCGAACGGTACCCCGGTGCCTCTTCGGGACGCGCGGCGGTTACGTGCTCGATCGTGACTGCACGTGAGATAGCCCTTGCGCGCAGTAGCAAGGGCGGGTAACACTGGAACACGTACACCCCGGCACCGCCCGCTCGGGGGTTCAGGCGATGCCGGGGCTCTGTGGTGTACATCGGGGCACTGGCCGCGGGTGTTACAAGCCCGCGGCCAGTTTCTTTCCCGCCTCTTCCCCGCGGCCCGGTGGGCCGACCGACGGCCACGTCGCTGGGCGCGTCCGGTCGCAAACCGGACGCCGAGGACCTTTCGAGGCGGACGCGCCCAGTGACGTCGAGCGGGGTGTCCGGGCATGGAGAAACCCCGGTGCTGTTCGCTCGGGGGGTCGAACAGCTCCGGGGCTCTGTGGCGTACATCGAGCCACGGGGATTCCGCGTTACATCCCGTTCGGGATGGTGCGGGCCCGGCAATGGATAACTCCCGGCGCCGCTTGCTCGGGGGTTCAACCGGCGCCGGGAGTTCTACACGGAGATCGCCACAGAGCGTGCCGTCGTTACAACACACAGTGAAATACTTTCGCGCACTTCTGGTCATACCACCATCGGGCGACTCATCCACAACCTGTGGACATGGTTAAGCCCCGACGTCGCTTGCTCGGGGGTTCAACCGACGTCGGGGCTTCACCAGGAACATCGCCCCGAACCCCCCAAGCGTTACAACCCTGACCAGGCAATTTCCAGGATGAGGAGGGAACCTGGGGGTCTGGGGGCTGGGCCCCCAGAAGAAAGGAAGAAGCCTGGGAAAGGCGCAAAGCGCCGAACAGGATGGGTGAGGCCCCGACGCTGCTCGCTCGGGGGTTCAAGCAGCGTCAGGGCCTCAACGCGTTCATCGACCGAAGAGTCGACCGCGTTACGTCTTCATTGTTACCGGCCGTGCCGACGCGGTGCGCGGCGGCTACGACGGATCGTCACCCCTCATGCACGAAGGGACTCGCGGCCACCTCGGTGCCATCCGGGAGTGTGGTGATGTCGAAGTCCGCGAACACGTTCGGGGCCACGCGCTTCAGCTCGCGCAGGCAGCGGATGGCGAGTTCGCGGATCTCGACGTCGGCGTGTTCGGACGCGCGCATCGCGGCGAAATGCCGCCACGCCCGGTAGTTGCCGGTGACGACGATTCTCGTCTCGGTCGCGTTCGGTAACACGGCGCGGGCCGCCTGGCGGGCCTGTTTGCGACGCAGGGTGGGGCTCTCGACGTCGGCGAACTTCTTCGCCAGACCCTCGAGCAGCCGGGTGTACGCGTCGAGCGCCTGGTCGCCCGCCTGCGTGAATATCTCGTGCAGCTCGGGGTCGTTCGCGATGACGTCGGGCTCGACCATCGCGGCGTCGCGCTCGGGGACGTACCGCTGGGAGAGCTGGGAGTACGAGAAGTGCCGGTGCCGGATGAGCTCGTGGGTGAGCGAGCGGGAGACGCCGGTGAGGTACATCGTGACGTTTCCGTGCTCGAGCACGGAGAGGTGGCCGACCTCGAGGATGTGGTGGAGGTAGCCGGCGTTGGTCGCGGTGACCGGGTTGGGCTTCTTCCACGACTGGTAGCAGGCACGGCCGGCGAACTCGGCGAGGGCCTCGCCCCCGTCGGTGTCGGTCGACCACGGGACGTCGTCGGGCGGGTCGAAGTGGGTGTACGCGATCACGCGGACCGACAGCGGCGCGACGTCCATCAGGGTCTCCCGGCGCTCGAGGGTGGGTGCAGGCAGGACCGCCGAAGGGGAAGGTGCGGCGGCCACGAGACTACCCGGACGGCCCGGCCGACGGCCGCCTGACACCCCGTCAGGCGACAGGGAGCGGACGGATCCTCGGGACCCGCAACGGCTCCTCGCCCAGCACCCGCTCAGTCTCGTCGTCGACCACCGTGACGCGGACGGCGGTGCCGTGCGGCGCGCAGGTGCTGGCCCGTGCGTCGACCGCGAACAGCACCGAGACGGGCCGCGACTCCCCCGCCGTCTCGTGCCGGCCGGCGTATCGAAGTACACGCCAGTCGTCGACGACCCAGTGCTCCCGCAGGCTCGACCGCACGAGGTGGGCGGCGGACTGCCAGGCCAGGCTCGACTCCAGCAGGTCGACGCTCGCCGCGACGGGCACCGGACCGCTTCCGGACGAGCCCGAGCCGGCCTCGCGCAGCGGATGGCCGAGGATGCGTACGCGCAGCCGACGCAGCGGCAGCAGCCACCGACCGTCGGCCTCGGGTGACGTCGCGACGTACGCGGCGAGCACCGCGGTCAGCGCGAGCGCGACGACGCCCGGCCGGTCGAGCGCGGCACGCCACCACGGCGTACCCGCCACCGCGACGAGCACGCCGGATGCCGCGACCAGTCCGGCCCGCGCGAAGGAGCGCCATGTCACCGGCGCCGCGGCGCCGGTGCATCCGCACGACGCTCCGGGTGCGACGTGGCGCAGGCGGGCGAGGTAGCCGAGGAACGCGAGGCCGAGGACGGCGGACGCGATGCCGGCGACGGGTGCCGGTGCTGCGAGCAGCGCGGCCGCGACGGCGAGCTCCGCCACCCCCGCGGCGCGCACGACGCCGCGGGTGAGAGCGGGACGTCCGAGCACGGCGCGGAGCCCGGTGAGGGCGCCCTCACCGGGCGCGAGGAGCTTGACCACGCCGGTCCAGGTCAACAGGGCGGCGGTGGCGACGGCCAGGGCGGACGCCGCCGGGAGGAGCGCCGCCACCGTCATCCCGCCATCGAGATGCGGGCGACGTCGACCGAGTCGTCGGCGGGGCGCCAGGCACCGAGCAGCTGGACCTGCTGTCCCAGCCGGAGCACCGAGAGGTCGGTGCTCGGCGCACGGTCGCCCACCCGGGCGACCGTGCTGCCCCTGGCGATGCGGCCGACGACGGTGTGGCCGGCGTGGAGCAGGTCGAGGCGGTCCCTGCCGAGCGACGTGACGTCGCCGACGAGGTTGACGATGTTGACCCACACCGCGTCGGCGGCGATCGTCCCGTCGGGCATCGACACGCCCCGGCCGTACATGCCGTCGCCGATCTCGACGGCGTCGGCGTCGGTGGGGTGGAGCTTCCACACGCTGGTGGCGCTGGTCAGCTGCACCCGGTGGGTCGCCCCGTCCGAGCCGGAGACGGTCAGCAGGTTGCCGTCGCGTCCGGTGACGAGACCTTCGGCGAACGCGCTCTCCGAGACGGCGGGGTCGAGCGGTTTGGTCGGCGCCGCGAACGCCGCGTCGGCGTCGAACGCGCCGAGCGCCGACGCGCCCACGATCGCCGCGCCACCGAGAGCGGCGGCGGTGAGGAAGTTCCTGCGGTTCAGGGCGGCACTGCTACTGCTACCTGGGGAAGGCATGGAGGGGCCGTCACTCTCACTCGTAGATCAGGACGGGCACGTGACCGCTGTCGAGGTTGCCGATCCGGGCGAACGCCGCAGGCGTCAGGTCGATGATGTGGTTGGTCCTGCAGGTGTCCCCGCAGCACGACTTCGCCCCGCAGAAGCTCTTGGTACGCGGTCCGCAGTCGGAGATCGTGATGCACACCGACTTGCCCGAGCAGTTGTGCTTGACGAGCATCTGCGAGCCGCAGCCGCGCTTCGGCAGCCGCTCGCCGCACTTGTCCGGCCGGGTGATGTCCCAGCAGTTCTGCGACGCGTACGGCCAGGCGCCCATCAGCTTGGTCGAATGGCACGTCCCGCAGGCGCCGGTGCCCGCCTTCTTGCACGGACCCCACTTCTGCCCGCAGCAGAACCAGGTGCACTTGCCGGCCCACAACGGCGTCGATCCGCACGCCATGGAGAGGCCCCCCTTTACCCTTTGACAACTCTTCGCATGCGATTGTGTGCACAGAGTCAACGGATTGCCGCGCACATCGGCGGGGTGTCGCCGGGATCCCCGGTGATAGCTGGATCACAGCACTCGCGACGCAACGGCCCGCGCGCCGGCCGTCGTCACCGGTGGGTAACGTCGCCGACGTGGAGCATGCCGACGCGAGCGTCCGACCCGCCGTCCCCGCCGACACCTCGTCGATCGCGGCCGTCCAGGTACGGAGCTGGCGCGCGGCGTTCGACACCGTCCTCCCCGCCACGGCGCTCGAGGTGCTGACGGGCGACGCCGCGCTGACGCGCTACGCGGAGCACTGGACGAGGTCGATCGAGCGGCCGCCGAGTCGCCACCACCGCGTGCTCACCGCGCTCGCGGCCGACACCGTCACCGGGTTCGGCGCGTACGGTCCCAGCCCCGACGAGGACCGCTGGCCCCGCACCGACGCCGAGCTGCTCACCCTCGCCGTCGACCCCGACCACCGACGCGCAGGCCACGGCAGCCGGCTGCTCAACGCTGCCGTCGACCTCCTGCGCGAAGACGGTTTCGAGACGATCTCGACCTGGTCGTTCGCCGACGACCAGGCGTTGCGGAGCCTCCTGACGTCGGCGGGCTGGGCGGCCGACGGGTCCCGCCGCGAGCTCGACCTCAGCGAGGTCGCGCCGGAGACGCACCTGTCCCAGGTGCGTCTCGTGACGCGGATCGCGTGAGCGTTCCCGCAGCGGAGCGGACGGCACGGCGCGCCGTCGTCAGGGACGCCGTCGCCATCGCCCTCACGACCGGGGCGTACGCCCTGTCGTTCGGAGCGGTCGGGGTCGCGAGTGGGCTCACCGTCACGCAGACCAGCGCGCTCTCGGTCCTCATGTTCAGCGGCGGGTCGCAGTTCGCGCTCGTCGGCGTCCTGGCCGGTGGCGGTGGGGCGGCGTCCGCGATCTCGGTGGCGCTGCTCCTCGGCGCGCGCAACGCGTTCTACGGCATCAGGCTCGCACCGATGCTCGGCGTGCGCGGTGCGCACCGCCTGCTGGCCGGGCAGTTCGTGATCGACGAGACCACCGCGATGACCGTCGGGCAGGAGTCCGTACGGCTGCAGCGACTCGCGTTCTGGGCGACAGGTGTCAGCCTCTTCGTGCTGTGGAACCTCGGCACGCTCGTCGGCGCGCTGGGCGCCGGCGCACTCGCCGACCCCCTCGTACTCGGCATGGACGCGGCCGCACCGGCGGCGTTCCTCGCCCTGCTCTGGCCGCGACTGCGCGAGGGCGGCGCACTTCCCGTTGCCCTCGCGGGCGCGGTCGTGTGCATGGTGGCCGTCCCGTTCGTGCCCGCGGGCGTGCCGATCCTGCTCGCCGCGGTCGCCGCCGCCGTCGCCGGCGCGTTCGGCAGGAAGCCGCTCACCGTCGACGACCGGGGGAAGGGCGCATGAACTGGCTGACCGTACTCGTCGCGTCGGTGGGCACGTACCTGCTGAAGCTGCTCGGCCTGCTGGTGCCGGAGAAGGTGCTCGAGCATCCCAGGGTGCGGCGGATCACCACCCTCATGCCGGTCGCCCTGCTCGCGGCCCTGATCGTGATGCAGACCTTCTCGTCCGGCTCGCGCTTCACGCTCGACGCCCGCGCCGCCGGCCTCGCCGCCGCGCTCGTGGCCGTCCTGCTGAAGGCGCCGTTCCTCGTCGTGGTGGTCGCCGCGTGCGCGACGACCGCGCTCGTCCGGCTGCTCCTCTGACCTAAGGTGCTGACATGACGTCAACCGTGCGCGTGTGGGTCGACGGCGCGCGTCCGCGGACGCTGCCCGCGTCGGTCACCCCGGTCCTCGTCGGCACCGCGGTCGCGTACGCGCAGGGCGGCCTGGTGTGGTGGCGCGCGCTGCTCGCGCTCGTCGTCGCGCTCGCCCTGCAGGTCGGCTGCAACTACGCGAACGACTACAGCGACGGCGTGCGCGGCACCGACGCGCACCGGGTCGGGCCCGCACGACTGGTCGGCGCAGGGGTGGCGCGCCCGCGCACCGTGCTGCTCGCGGCGCTCGCCTGCTTCGCCCTGGCCGCGGCGATCGGCCTGGTGCTCGCGCTCGTCACCTCGCTCTGGCTGCTGCTCGTCGGCGCGGCGGCGCTCGCCGCGGCGTGGTTCTACACCGGCGGTGCGCGGCCGTACGGCTACCGGGCCCTCGGCGAGGTGAGCGTGTTCGTGTTCTTCGGCGTCGTTCCCGTGGTCGGCACGACGTACGTCCAGACGGGCACGCTGAGCTGGCTGTCGCTCGCGTGCAGCCTTCCGGTCGCGCTCCTCGTCGTCGACCTGCTGGTCGTCAACAACCTGCGCGACATCCCGACCGACGAGGCGGCCGGCAAGCGCACGCTCGCCGTCGTCATGGGTGACCGCAACACCCGGGTGCTGTACACGACGCTGCTGGTCGCCGCGCTCGCCGGCACCGTGGCGGTCGCGGTCATGCGCCCCTGGGGCGCGGTGGCGCTGCTCGCCGCGCCGGTCGCCTGGCTCCCGCTGCGCCGCGTCGTCGGCGGGGTGACCGGCCGGCCGCTCGTCCTCGCGCTGCGCGACACCGGCCGGCTCGAGCTCGCGTACGGCGTGCTGCTCTCCCTCGGCCTCGCACTGTCGACCGTCACCGCCTGACCGCCTGACCCTGGGACGACCCCGTCACGGATCCTCTGTGCTCCACGTCTTCGTGCAGAGGCCGGACTTCCAACGCACGGACACCTGGTCGACAGTGTCCGACCGATCGACGTCGATCCAGACGGTCTCGTCGGGCTGGAACCGGGCAACCCTGGCGAGCCCACTGGCCGGGACCACTCCTTCCCACCAACGGCGCCCGTCGACCGTGCCCTCGAACCTGACGTAGACCTGCCGCGCGACCTTTCCGCTGGTGTTGGTGAGCGACCAGTCGTGCGGTCCGTCGGACCGGCACAGACTCCAGGCTTCCGCCACGTGCCTCTCCCTCACGACCGGGTTCACCTAGGCGCCGAACCTGCCCTCGCGCAACCAGTCGCGCAGCTCGGTGCGCCGGATCTTGCCCGACACCGTCTTGGGCAGCTCGTCGACGAAGTAGATCGCGCGCGGGTACTTGTACGGCGCGGTCTGCTGCTTGGCGAAGTCCTGCAGCTCCTGGGCGAGCTCGGGCGAGCCGGTGCGGCCGGGGACGAGGATGACGAACGCCGTGACGATCTGGGTGCGCTGCGGGTCGTCCTTGCCGACGACGGCGGCCTCGGCGACCGCCGGATGCTCGACGAGCGCCGACTCGACCTCGAACGGGCCGATGCGGTAGGCGGACGAGGTGATGACGTCGTCGGAACGTCCCTCGAACCAGAGGTAGCCGTCGGCGTCCTTGCGTGCCTTGTCGCCGGTGAAGTACCAGCCGTTCCTGAAGCAGTCGGCGGTCGCCTCGGGGTCGCGGTAGTACTCGCGGAACAGGCCGAGCGGCCGCGGCTCCGCCCGCACACAGACGTTGCCGACCTCGCCGACCGGCACGTCGCCGCCGTCGTCGTCGCGGACGTCCACGTCGTAGCCGGGCGCGGGCCTGCCCATCGACCCCGGGCGCACCGGCACGGTGCGGTAGTTGGCGACGATGTTGGTGGTCTCGGTCTGGCCGTAGCCGTCGTAGACGGTGAGACCGGTGCCCTCGGCCCAGACCTTGATGACCTCGGGGTTGAGCGGCTCCCCCGCACTCGTGCAGTGGCGCAGTGCCGAGAAGTCGTACGCACCGAGGTCGGCGAGCACGAGCATGCGGTAGAGCGTCGGCGGCGCGCAGAACGAGGTGATGCCCTGGTCCTGGAGGACGCCGAAGATGGTGGCGGCGTCGGGCTTGCCCATGTCCATCTGCACGACGGTCGCCCGCTGGTACCACTGGCCGAACAGCTTGCCCCAGGCCGCCTTCGCCCAGCCGGTGTCGGAGATGGTCCAGTGCAGGTCGCCCGGGCGCAGGTCGTGCCAGTACCGCGCCGTGATCACGTGGCCGAGGCTGAGCGACGCCTGCGTGTGCAGCACCATCTTCGGCTGCGCGACCGTGCCCGACGTGAAGTAGATGAGCATGGGGTCGGTCGAGGCGGTCGGGTCGTCCGGCAGCCCGTCCGTGCTCGCGTCCGCGGTCAGCTCGTCGAACCCGGTCCAGCCTGCCGGCACCTCGCCGTACGGTGACCAGCAGATCTTGTGCCGGACGCTCGGCAGGTCACCGATCACGTCGTCGACCTTGGTCGCGCCCGGGGCGTCGACGACGACGGCCACCGCGTCGGCGCTCGCGGTGCGGTAGGCGATGTCCTTGGCCGTGAGCAGGTTGGGTCCAGGCATGGGAATCGCGCCGATCCGGACCGCGCCGAGCAACGCCGCGTACCAGGCGGGCACGCGCGGCAGCATGAGGAAGATCGCGTCGCCCTTGCCGATGCCCAGCCGCGCGAACGCGGCCGCCGCGCGCCGTGCCTCGACGGCGAGCTCCGCGACGGTATGGCGCGCCGTGACCGCACCCTCGGCGTCGAGGCTCAGCAGCGCCAGGGCGTCCGGATCGTCCGCCGCCCACCGCTCGACGATGTCGACCACGGGGTTGAACCGCTCCCCCGGTGCGAGGTCGAACCGCGCCCGCTCGTCGTCGTACGACTCGAGGTTGGGCACGCAGTCCCTGGTGGGTCGCTCGGCCGGCATCGTCGCCTCCCTTTCGCCTCTCCGTGGACCCTAGTACTCGCGGCGAGTTGTCAGTGGCAGGCGTCGTCATGGCCACGTCTGCCACTGACAACTCGCAGGAAGGCGATAACCTCGGCCGGTGCACAGATGGGTACGGGCGGTCGGCTTGGTCGTCGTCGCCGTGGCGGCGGTGGCGTGCTCGACCCCCGGCTCCGGTGCGCGGACGGTGTCACCCACCCCGTCGTCGACCCCGGCCGGCTCCGCGTCGTCGGCCACCCCGTCCGGCACGCCGTCCGCGAGCGCGCCGCTCGACGGACTGGTCGTGGTCGTCGACCCGGGGCACAACGGCCGCAACGCCGCCAACCCGCGCCGGATCAACAAGCAGGTCGACGCCGGTGGCCTCCGCAAGCCCTGCAACACGACCGGCACCGAGACGAACGACGGCTATCCCGAGCACGCGTTCAACTGGGACGTCGCGAAGCGGCTGACCGCCCTGCTGGAGAAGCAGGGTGCCACGGTGGTCCTCACCCGGAGGAACGACAAGGGCGTCGGCCCGTGTGTCGACCAGCGCGGGCTGACCGCGGCGCGACACGACGCCGACCTGCTGGTGTCGATCCACGCCGACGGCTCGGCCCCCGGCGGCCACGGGTTCAGCGTGCTGCGACCCGGTCGGGTGCCCGGCTACACGACCGCGACCTACAAGCGGTCCAAGGTGCTCGCGAGCGACATCGTCACGGCCCTCGCCGACGGCGGGCTGATCCGCTCGACGTACCTCGGCGAGCGGGGCGTGACCGTCCGGCGCGACCTCGGCACGCTCAACCGGGCGTCTGTTCCCGCCGTCATGCTCGAGGCGGGCAACATGCGCAACGCACGCGACGCGCGGCTGCTCGCCAGCGAACGGGGTCGGCAGCGGATCGCCGTGGCACTCGCGTCCGGAGTGGCCGCATTCGGCCAACGGTGACCGCCATGCGTTCCACGCGGCCATGGCACGATGCGCTCATGCGCCTACTGCCACGCCTGGTCACCGGCCTGGCGCTGAGCAGCGTGCTGATGGCGCCGTCGTGCCTGGAGCACAACTGCGAGGTCACTCCCGGCGGCACCATCTGCGAGAGCCGTCTCGAGCCGTTCATGCCGTACCTCCTGGTCGGCGTGCCGCTGCTCGTCCTCGGCCTGATCACCCTCGGGATCGTGCTGCTGGTGCGCAGTTCGCGCAAGTCGGCCGCACGCCGCAAGGCCGCCGGACCTCCCCCGCACGGTGGTCCGCCGCCGCCCGGCTTCGGCCCACCCGGCGGCCCACCGCCGCCGAGCTACGGCCCACCACCCGGCGGCCCAGTGCCGCCCCCACCGCCCGGCTACGGCCCACCGCCGGGAGGACACCAATGACCCCGCACACGCACCCGGCAGGGCGGGTGCGCGCCGTGCTCGTCGGGGCTGTCACGGTGGGCCTGCTGCTCGCCCTCTCCGCATGCGCCGCGAGCTGCCCCTACGGACCCGACGGTGAGCTGGTGTGCCGGGACGAGACGAACTGGCCGGCCATCATCGGCGGCATCGGCGGATTCGTCGTGCTCGTGGGGATCATCGTGCTCGTCATCGTCCTCCTGCGGCGCAGCGCACGCGCCAAGAAGGCACGGCGGGAGCAGCAGCTCCAGGAGGTACTCGGCCAGGCACGGACGCAGCGCCAGGCGCCGCAGGGCCCGCCGCCCGGTCCGCCGCCGGGCTGGCAGCAGCCGCCGCAGGGACCACAGTTCCCGCAGGGACCACCTCCCCAGGGACCGCCTCCTCCGTGGCCACCACCCCAGGGACCGCAGTACGGGCCACCGCCGCAGGGGCCGCCCGGACCGCCACCGCTGCCCTGAGCTTCGTACACGACGACGACCCCGGCCCAACAGGGCCGGGGTCGTCGATTCGTCTCGTGCGGGAGGTCAGCTCGGCTGTTCGCAGTCGGCCTGCTCGGTACGGGGCCGCCCACGACCGTTGACCCACTTCACCGCGACCACTGCCGACGCGATCCCGATCGCGATCTCGGCCAGCAGAAGTCCCCAGACCGTCGCCATAGCTATCTCCTCCTCGAAAAGGGTGCTGAGTCGGACCGGCCGTTTCCGGTCCGAGCTGTTCAGGTGATCAGCAGATCGATGCTCACTGCCTCACACACCCATTGAAACCCAGAAATCTCCCCTTGTCTTCCTGCGATGCGACGATCGCCTGGTGATTCAGGACACGTCGCGGACGCGGTCGAACTCGACCGGCGCGTCGAAGGCCGCCCGCCGCGCCGCGCGGCGCAGGGTCGCGAGGAGCGCCCGGCCGGTGACGGCGATGAGTACCGCGTTCGTCAGCGCCCGGCCGGTGTCCCAGCCCAGCGAGGTCGCGGCGTCGAAGAGCACGTACCGGTGCAGGTTGTCGAGCAGTGGCGCACCCGGCTGGAACGACAGGGCCGTGTCGCCGCCGAGCGAGAACGGCCAGAACGACAGGTTGAGCAGGAACCCGTACGCGAACGCCGACACCGCACCGTACGCGGCCAGCAGCACCACCTCGGCCCAGCCACGGGCCCGCGGCAGCAGCCCCGCGACGAGGCCGACCCAGGCGCACGCGAACATCTGGAACGGCATCCAGGGACCGACCCCGGCCGTGAGCAGGGCCGACGTGAAGAGCGTCGTGCTGCCGAGCACGAACCCGAAGCCCGGCCCCAGGACCCGGCCGGCGAGCACGAGCAGGAAGAACACCGTCTCCAGCCCGGCGGTGCCCGCGCCGAGCGGGCGCAGCGCAGCCCCCACGGCGGACAGCACGCCCAGCATGGCCAACGCCTTGGCGTCGATCCCGCCCTCGGCGACCTGTGCCAGCAGCACCGCGAGCACGAGCAGGAGCAGCAGGCCGAAGAGGAAGGGCGCCTCGTGACTCGCGTCGATGCGAGACGAGGGGCGCACGAGCAGCGGCCAGGCGAACGCGACGAGCCCGATCACCCCGGACGCCACGAGCGCCGCGACCGACCAGGGGCCGAGCCGGACCACGTCCGAGCCCGCCGGGCGCGTCATCGTCCGCCTCCCAAAGCGGCCGCGACCGCGTCGACGGTGAGCCACGGCCCCGGGCCGATCACCTTCGCGACCTGCGGCGCGAAGAGCGGCGAGGACACGACGACGTCGGCGGTCGGGCCGTCGGCGACGATCTCGCCCTCGGCGAGCACCACCACCCGTCCGGCGACCGTCGCCACGAACTCCACGTCGTGGGTGGCCACGACGACCGAGGCGCCGTCGGCGGCGAGACCGGTCAGCACCTGCGCGAGCCGCCGCTTCCCCGGGTAGTCGAGTCCCCTGGTGGGCTCGTCCAGCAAGACGACCCTGGGCGCGGCGGCGAGCTGGATCGCCAGCACGAGGGCGAGACGTTGCCCCTCGGACAGGTCGCGCGGATGCCGATCCACGGGGACGCCGGGCGCGAGCCGTCCGAACAGCGCGGCCGCGGTGCCCGGCTCCGCGCCGGACTCGGCGTCGGCCTGGGCGCACTCGTCGGCGACCCGCTCGAGGTAGAGGAGGTCGGACGGCGTCTGCGGCACCAGGCCGACCAGCCGGCGCGCGCGTTCCGGCGACTCCCCGGCCGGGTCGGCTCCGTGCACCGCCACCTCGCCGCGCTGCCGCCGGCCGGTGCCCTGCAGCGCCCACAGCAACGACGACTTGCCGGCGCCGTTGCGTCCCATCAGCGCCGTCACCTCGCCACGCGCCAGTCGCAGGTCGACGTCGCGGACCGCGACCACGTGACCGTGTCGCACCACGACACCGCGGGCGGTGAGGGCAGCATCCGTCGACGTCGGCCCGGTGGTCGCCGGCGGGCTCGCTGCGGCGAGCCGTTCGCGCAGCGGCGCGGCGCGGCGCCTGGCGTCGCGGACCGAGAGTGGCAGCGGACTCCAACCGGCGAGCCGGCCGAGCTCCACCACCGGCGGCGCGACCAGCGCCCGGTCGAGCATCGGGCCTGGCTCCCCGGCCTCGACCGTGCCGTCGCCGGCGACCTGCACGACGGTGTCGGCGTACTGCACGACGCGTTCCAGCCGGTGCTCCGCCATCAGCACGGTGACGCCGAGGTCGTGCACCAGCCGGGTCACCGTGGCGAGCACCTCCTCGGCGCCACCGGGGTCGAGTGCGGATGTCGGCTCGTCGAGGACGAGCACCTTCGGGTGGGCGGTCAGCACCGACCCGATCGCCGCGCGCTGCTGCTGGCCGCCGGAGAGGGTGCGCAGCGGACGGTCGCGCAGCTCGGCGAGGCCGAGCAGGTCGAGCACCTCCTCCACCCGCTTGCGCATGACGTCGGCCGGCACGGCGAGCTGCTCCATGCCGTACGCGAGCTCCTCCTCGACGGTGTCGGTGACGAAGCCCGCCAGCGGGTCCTGGCCGACGACGCCCACGACGTCGGCGAGCTCCCTCGGCGGGTGTGTGCGCGTGTCCCTTCCGGCCACGGTGACCGTGCCGCGCAGGCGCCCCCCGGTGAAGTGCGGGACGAGACCGTTGACGAGCCCGAGCAGCGTGGACTTGCCGGCACCCGTGCGACCGATCACGAGGCACAGCTCGCCCTCGCGGATGGTGAGGTCGACGTCGCGGAGGACGGGCGCGGCGGCACCGGCGTAGGTGACGGACACCCCGGCGAGCGTGATCATCCGACCGCCACCTCCGAACGCTCGCGCGGCTCGGCGCCACCGGCGGCGGTCGGGTGCGGCGGCGGGGGTGCCGCGACGGCGGGGACGAGAGCGACGAGCACGCCGAGCAGCGGGACGATCCCGACCTGCGGCCAGACCGGAGGGTCGAGCGACGGGTACAGCGTCTCCGGCGTGACCGTCGCGCTCACGAAGAGCAGGACGGCTGCCGCCACGCCCGAGCACGCGACCACGACCTCGGCCGACCGCCACCGGTCGGGGCGGTACCTGCTGCGCACCACGCGGCGGCCGCCGAGCACCAGGCCGACGCAGCACAGCGCGACGCCCGCCGTCAGCATCGGCAGGCCGAGCAGCCAGGGCGCGGTGCCGTCGAGCAGGCCGTAGGCTCCGGTGGCGAGGCCGACCAGGCCGGCTATGACGAGAGCGGACGTGACCCTGCGCACGCTCCGCGCGACGCCGGCGGTGCGTCCGTAGCCGCGCGAGTCCATCGCGGCGGCCAGCGCGAGCGAGCGGTCGAGTGCGTCCTGCAGCACGGGGATCGCCACCCTGCGTACCGCGGCGGCAGGTCCGCGGCGTGCGCTGCCACGCAGCCGACGCGCCCGTAGCACCCGCTGGCCGCTCTCGATGATCTGCGGCGCGACCGTCACCGCCACCACCGCAGCCACTCCGATCTCGTAGAGCGCCCCTGGCAGGACCCGCAGCGCGCGCTTGGGATTGGCGAGTGCGTTCGCGGCACCCACGCAACAGAGCAGCACCGCGAGACGGAGCCCGTCGTATCCGGCCGCGAGCATACCGGCGAGATGCACCGGCCCACCCAGCTCGATCCCCGCCGCCCAGTCGGGCAACGCGATCGAGGGGAGGCGGAACACCACGTCGTCGGCGCCGGCGGGCGACGTCCCGAAGAGGATGCGGAAGACGACCCTGATCCCGATGACCACGAGCCCGAGGGTGAGGTACACGCGGAACGCGCGGGCCCACGGCGAGTCGCCGCGGCGGGCCACGACCACCAGCGCCGCGACCGCGGCGACGAGCAGCAACAGCAACGGGTTGGTCGTCCGGCTCGCCGCGGCGGCGAGACCGATCGCCCACAGCCACCAGGCGAGTGGATGCAGTCCGCGTGGGAGACGACCCGACCCGGTGACGCGCACGGTCTCGCGTCCGGCGACGGGCGCCATGGTTCCCTCCCAGGGGGATGGTCCGCGCCCGGCGTGCGCCGGAGACAAGAATCCCGCGTGCTGGCGGGCACGCGGGGACGGTCCGGGCCTCGGCCCGGGCTCCGTCCCGCAGACCTCGGCGGTGGTGGAGTGTTCGCGGTGGTCAGGTTCTCCGGCTCGTCCCGCACGATGCGAGACCTACGGTTGCGGGTCAGCGCCGGACTCGGACCGGCTTCCCCTGGTGGTACCGCCTGTGCAGTTGTGCTTCGGAACATAACACGCCGGGAGTGTCGCTGCGTCCGAGGAACCGGTGGCGACAGCCACCACTTCCTCGGACGCAACGGGTCCGTCAGCGGGCCGGTCGCAACAGCTCCAGGCGCACGTTCGACAGCGAGTCGACCGTCACGTTGCCGTCCTCGATGGCCGCCGTGACCTTCGGGTTGTCGTAGCCGGTGCGGTGTCCGGGTGCCCCGGGCACCACCAGCGGCTCGATGGACTGCTCGAGGGCGCCGGAGTCGGTGAGCCAGGAGTTGCGGAAGATGCCGGTCATCTTGCGGTCGCGCTGGGCCTGCAGGTACTCGGCGAACGGGATCCGCTTGAACTCGATGTCCTTGATGCCGAGGTTCGTGCGGAGGTTGTTCGCGATCGCCTCGACCCAGTCGTCGTTGCTGCCGCCGGAGTCGTTCCAGATCGTCAGCGTGCCCTGCCAGCCGCCCGCCTCGGCGAGCAGCCGCTTCGCCTCGGCGGGGTCGTACGCGCAGTACTTGCCGCACGGGTCGGCCTGGTGGTCGGGCACGGTGCGCGGCACGATCGACGTCGCGGGCACGAACTGACCGTCGAAGATCGAGTCGATGATCTGCTTCCTGTCGATCGCCATCGAGAACGCGCGTCGCAGGTTGACGTCGTCGAAACGCTTGTCGTAGAGCGGGAAGTCCATCCGACTGAACATCGAGATCGGCGCACTGAGGTAGCGGTCGCCGAACTCCGCCTTCGCGCTCTTGTACTGGCTCGGCGGCACGGTGACGACGTCGAGGTTGCCGCCCTTGAAGTCGTTGAACGCGGTCTGCTCGTCGGAGTAGATCGGCACCTCGATCGTCGCGAACGAGCCCTTGTTGCTGCCGGTGTACTTCCCGTACTTCTTCAGCGTGATCTTGCGGTCGTGCTGCCAGTCCTCCGCCATCCGGTACGGTCCGTTGCCGATCGGGCGCTCCTCGAACGCCTTCAGGTCGTCGAACGCAACCTTCGGCAGCGGTGCGGTGGAGTGGTGGCCGAGGATGGTCGGGAAGCGGTTGTACGGCTTCTTCAGCTTCACCTCGATCGTGTGGTCGTCGACCGCTCGCAGGCCCTTCAGGGTCTTCGTGGTCGGCTTGCCGTCGTCCGGCGCGACGTCCTCGTAGCCGACGACGTTCTCCATGTACGCGGTGTTGACGAACGCGTTGGGGCCGTAAGCGAGCGCGTTCCACGCGTCGACATACGACCGCGCGGTGACCTCCTCGCCGTTGTGGAAGAGCCAGCCCGGCTTGACCTTGATGGTCCAGACGACGTTGTCGGGGGACGTGATCGACTCGGCCATCATGTTGACGGGCTTGCCCGTCTTCGGCTCGAACGCGACGAGGCCGGTGAACAGGGTCTTGGCGATCCTGATGCCGGCGAGCGCGGTCGTCTTACCGGGGATCAGCGAGTCGGGCTCCGTGCCCTGCACCGACACGGTGGAGGTCTGCGGCTGCTCCTCACCGCCGCAGCCGGCGAGGACGGCGCCGCAGGCGGCGGCAACGGTGGCCGCGAGCGCGCGCCGGAACGTACGTCGGCGGGCGCCGGCGAGGCGTGTCATCGGTTCGGTCCTTCCGTCAGCGGGGTGTCAGTCGTCGTCCGCGGCGCGTGCCGCACCAGGCGCCGTCGCGTACGACGACCTCGCCCGCCTGCCGCACCCACGCGATGCCGATGGGCGGGTGCACGGGGTCGCGGTAGTCGCCGACGTCGCTCACCCGGTCGGCGTCGAACGCCACGAGGTCGGCGACGTACCCGGGACGCACCAGGCCACGGTCGGTGAGGCCGAACGTCGCGGCCGGCAGTCCCGACATCTTGTGGACCGCGAGGCCGAGGTCGAGCACACCCTGGTCACGCACGTACCTGCCGAGGATGCGCGGGAAGGTGCCGAACAGGCGTGGGTGCGGCTTGCCGCCGACGCCGGGAGGCAGCCCGTCGGACCCGATCATCGTGTGGTCGTCGCGCATGCCCGCGACGAGGTCGGCCTCGGTCATGGTGAACAGGACCGCGGAGACGCGGAGCCGTTCGCGCCGCAGCACCTCGGCGAACGCGTCGAACGGCTCGCAGCCGAGCGCGGCGGCGACCTCGGGGATCGTCGAGCCCTCGAACTCGTGGCTCGCCGTCGAGGAGACGAGCACCTCGTCCCACCGACTCTGCGCGGCCTCGGCCCGCAACCGGTCGAGCGTCGTCGGGTCGTCGAGCCCCGCGAGGATCGCGTCGTTGCCGCCCTCTTGGAACCAGGCGGGCAGGCGTGTGGTGAGCATCGTCGACGACGCGGTGTACGGGTAGACGTCCTGCGTGACGACCTGTCCCGACGCACGGGCCGCGGCGAGCCGTTCGAGCGCGGCGGGCACCCCACCCCAGTTGGCCTCCCCCGCAGCCTTGAGGTGGGAGACCTGCACCGCGCGGCCCGCCTCCCCGCCGATCCGCAGAGCCTCCTCGATGCTCTCGACCAGCCGCTCGCCCTCGTTGCGCATGTGGGTCGCGTACAGCCGGTGCTCGGGCAGGTGCTTCGCCAGCTCGACGAGCTCGGCCGTGTCGCTGAACACCGCGGGCGGGTAGATCAGGCCGCTCGACAGCCCGAACGCGCCAGCGTCCGTCGCCTCCCTGAGCAGCTCCCCCATCCGCCGCCGCTCGTCCGGCGTCGTGGGACGGTTGTCCATGCCGGCGACGGCGAGCCGGAGCGTGCCGTGCCCGACGAGCGGTACGTAGTTGGTGGTGTAGCCGCGCTCGTCGAGCCGGGCGAGCAGGTCGGCGAACGACGACCAGCCCCAGTCGAGGTCGGGGAAGATGCGGCTCGCCAGCGCCCTGAGGTCGGCCTCGTGGCCGGCGACGACGGGGGCGAGCGAGAAGCCGCAGTTGCCGACGACCTCGGTCGTGACGCCCTGCAGCACCTTGGTGGTGTCGTCCTCGTCGAGCAGGGGCGCGTTGTCGGCGTGGGAGTGGACGTCGACGAAGCCCGGCGCGACGACGAGACCGGTCGCGTCGACGACCTCGTACGCGTCGGCGGGGATCGTCCCCGCCGGCTCCACGGCGGCGATCCGCTCGCCGTCGAGCAGCACGTCACGGTGGTCGGGAGGTGCCGTGTCGCCGGCCGCGACCAGCGCCCCGCGGACGAGCACGTCACCGCCCCGGCCGTTCGTCCGTGCCACGTCGGTCATCGGCCGCCTCCTGTCGGTGCTACTTCACCTCACGAACGTGGACTTCACGTCGTCCCTGCACGAGGTGAAGTCGGCGTTGATCACGTTAACCTCGGTCTTTCACACCTGGCCTTCCGCGTCTGAGTTCGTGCACCACTTCCTGGTTCTAATACCCGGCCACTGGACGGCTACGTTGATCACCGTTCAGGAGGTAGGAAGTGTCGCAACCGAACTCGGGTCGCAAGCCGCGCAAGCGGCTGGCGCCGTCGG